>CACYEB010000149.1 GCA_902773305.1 uncultured Bacteroidia bacterium | reverse complement strand
GCAGAGGGCGTTGTCTTCGAACGCAGCTTGGATATAGCCGTGGCCTCCATAAACCTCGATCTGCCTCACCGCCAGTTTCCCTCCGTGGAGTGGGCGGTAGCAAACCGCGACCGCGCCAAGGCACATTTTGAAGCGCTCAAAGATAATCCTGATGCGGACAAGCGAGAGACCCGCACTGCAGAAGTCGACTGGTTCGGCAGCGAAGAGGCGCTGCTGCTCTCTACACTTGCCGCAAACGGCCAGCTGGAGGATGTATATGCCTCTTGCCTTCCAGCTGAGATCCAAGTCATCAAAGTGGGCGACCGCCGCTGGGCCGCCTGGCCGGGAGAAGTATTCGTGGAGTTCGGCCTTGCTCTCAAAAAGGCTTTCAGGAACGTCTCGCTCATCGGCTACGCCAACGGCGACCTGCAGGGCTACGTAGTGACCCGCGAAGCGGTTGAGAAACGTTATTACGAGTCCGGCAACTCTTTCTTTGACGTTTCTGCCGGATACTTGATGCTCGATGCAACACAAAAACTGATTTCGAAACTGGACGAATGAGTTTCTATCTGGGCATAGATCTGGGGACCTCATATTTCAAGGCAGGGATATACGACGCCGGCGGACGCCAGTATGGCCTGGGACGGGAAGCCGTTCCAAAAGTCATCTCCGGCAACCGTTGCGAACTGCCCATAGAACAGTTCTGGAATGCCATTGGGAAAAGCATACGTCTGGCCCTCGCCGATGCACGGATAAGCCCGGCAGAAGTGACGGCGCTCTCCTACTCTTCGCAAGCCAACAGTTTCGTGCTGCTTGACAAGTCAGGCTGTCCTCTGACCCCCCTCATTCTATGGCCCGACCGTCGCGCCGGAGACGACTGCGAGCCGCAGAAGCGGCTCAGCACCAGGTCTGACTTTCTTGAAAAGACCGGTATCGGAGTCACCCCTGACGGCGAGTGGATGCTGGCCAAACTGGACTGGTTCCAGAAGAACGAGCCTCATACCTGGAGCCGCACAGCATTTGTAATGAGCATATCGGACTATCTCGTCTACTCCCTTACGGGTTTAGCGGCAGGCGATACGAGCACCGCATCGATGTCCTGCCTTCTTGATGTCGGCAAAGGCAAATGGTGGCCGGAAGCTCTGGATATAATGAATATCAGAAAGGATATGCTCTCCAAGCCGCTCCCGGCAGGCACGAAGGTGGGAACCCTGACGGAGCAAGGTGCAGAAAGAACAGGCCTTTCTGCAAGCACAATGCTTTACCTGGGCTGTCTCGACCACCACGCAGTGGCCATCGGGGCGGGCATCCTCAAAGGCCGTAGGATAAGCGAATCCACCGGCACTGTGCTGGCCGCCGTGGGCTACAGAGAGGGTTACGCACCCCGCAAAGGGATAATAACCTCCCCCGGTCCCGACAACGGCAGCTATTTTTGCCTTGCTTTTGACAGCAACGGCGCCACCGCCGTGGAATGGTACCAGAAGAATTATGCGCCGAAGAAGACCATTTCCCAGCTCGAAAAGGAGGCGTGTCAGATACCGGCTGGCTGCGACGGCCTCACAGCTCTGCCCAGAAGCGACACCTATCCAGGATTGGAAGGTTTCAGGAACGTCAGACCGGAACACACCCCGGCTCATTTCCTTCGTGCCATATTCGAGTCCACCGCTAAATCGCTGGTACAGCTTGTAGATGCACTGGACCCGGACAGGCAGGTCACCGAAATGATTCCCTCCGGCGGCGGAGCCCGCAATCCGCTGTGGCTGCAGATTAAAGCAGATATGCTCAATAGAGCCTATATTCCCCAGCCTACGGGTGAACTGGCCACCAAAGGTGCCGCTATGATTTGCCACGATAAACAAGAAATCAAACAACAAACACAGATATGAAAATGACCAGACAACAAGTCATCGAAAGGGCCAAGGAATCAATCCAGATAGAGGCCAAGGCCATTGCGGATATCGCAGGTTATCTCGACGAAGAGAGCTTCTATGAAGCTGTCAAGGCGCTTGCCGCTGCCCCGCGTATCATCACCTGCGCCAGCGGTTCTTCAGGTATCGCCGCCAAGAAGTTTGCCCATTCGCTCTGCTGCATAGAGCGCGGAGCACAGTTCCTCTCCCCTGCAGAGGCCGTGCACGGCGGTATGGGCTGTATGAAGAAAGGTGACGCAGTGGTAATGGTGTCCCGCGGCGGCAAGACTGCAGAACTTCTCCCAATTATAGACGTCTGCAACAAGAAGGGTGTCACCCTTATCGGTGTCACCGAAAATCTGGATTCCATCCTGGCACAGAAGTCCCAGATTGTGGTTCCCATGAAGATAGAGCGAGAGAGCGACTGCCTCAACGTTATGGCGACCACCAGTTATGTTGTGACTGTTGCTATCTTTGACGCGATGCTCAATGCACTGATGGTTATGACAGACTACACCCTGCAGCAGTTCGCCCTGATACACCCCGGCGGAGCCGTAGGTGACAGATTGAATAAATAATGAACTATGTATAAAGGTTTCAAGATAGAACCGCCGTTCTTTGAGATAGGTCCCAAGGCCTATATGTACGGCGAACGCCTGCTCAAGCTGGCAAAAGCCGCCGATGCGGCTGCAGAAAAATATGATGTGCGGATACTCTTCACTCCGCAGCCCAGTGACATCTATATGCTGGCCCACGAGACCAAGAATCTGGTGATTGTGGCGCAGCATATCGACCCTATCCCGGTAGGACGTGGTCAGGGTTCGATTCTGGCTGAGGCGGTCAAGGCTGCCGGTGCCCACGCAGTAATGCTCAATCACGCAGAGAAGCCGGTGACCCTGGCTGACCTTGCAGCAAGCGTAAAGCGTGCCGACGAGGTCGGTCTGGTTTCCATCATCTGCGCCGACTCCCTTAAAGAGGCAGAAGCAGTCGCGCTGCTTAATCCCAACATCATAGTGGCCGAACCCTCTGAACTGATCGGCACCGGAGTTACCAGCGACGAGGAGTATGTGCGTGCCACCACCGCAGCCATCAAGAAGGTGAATCCCGAAATCCAGGTGCTTCAGGCAGCCGGCATCAAGTGCGGCCAGGATGTCTATAATGTAATCAGGGCCGGAGCAGACGCCACCGGCACCACCAGCGGCGTGATGAGGGCGGAAGACCCCGAGGCCGCTATGGAAGAAATGATAAGCGCAGTACGCCGCGCCTGGGACGAAACCCACAAGAAATAATTACCATAACATATATTAACCAACCATTAAATTCTACCAAAATGAAAATTTTCAAAGGTAAAGTAACTGTCCAGTCCAAGGACCACATGCCCGATTTCCACAATGTAACCGACCAGGTTAAGAAGATTGTTGCCGAGAGCGGCATCAAAGACGGCATATGCGTGCTTTATTCACACCACACCACTTGCTCCGTTATGATTCAGGAGTGCTCTCACGATGTAACTTATTTCAACCGTGAGTTCCTCCAGCAGGATCTTATCAACATTATGGAGAAAATCGTGCCCACTTGCCGCTACGAAGGCCAGTATCTGCACCCGGGTCCCAAACATATCGAGTTCGCACTCGCACATCCCGGCGAGGTTGAGCGCGGCAGCCTCAACACCGACGCACACCTGCGCAGCAGTTTCTTCGGCCGCAGTGAAACCCTTATGATTGATGACGGCACCCTCTCCCTCGGTGATTTCGGTTTCATATATTTCATTGACTGGGATCAGGTTCGCGAGCGTCAGCGCGTTCTCGAAGTCAAGATTATCGGCGAGTAATCAATCTCCCGCTATCAGAAGAGAACGGGGGAAGGCATCGAAGCCTTCCCCCGTTATTATTATGCGTAGAGTTTACCGACTATCCGGAGCATCAACCTGGTTGGGAGGATGCGGACAAGGAAATTGATGGCCTTATAGTCGATACGGGGTGTACTTGTTGCGGCCATCCTGCGGCGGCCCAGCTGACGGACGATGGCGGATGCAATCTTGCTTGCCGGCATACCGTTCTGTTCGTCGTGCTCCATACGGCCCACTGACTTCTTGAGTGTATCGTAATAGACGCTCGACCGGTCTTGTGACTCGGCCGTGACTTTGCGGGCGGCTGTAAAACCGGTCTTTGTGTCTCCGGGAAGGATGCTGCAGCACTGGATGCCGAATCCCTTGACCTCAAGCGAGAGAGCTTTGGTGTAAATCAGCACTGCGGCCTTGGCGCTGCTATAGAAAGTCTGGTAAGGGATAGGGACCACGGCGGCGACACTGCTCACGGTGACGATGCGACCGAAATTGCGCTCACGCATATAAGGCAATACTTCCTTTATTACGCGGTGCGCTCCGAAGAAACAGGTCTCGAACTGATACTTGGCTTCATCGACGCTGGTCTGTTCCACAGCCCCCGCGATGCCGTTTCCGGCGTTACAGACAACGGCATCGATGTGCCCTTCTTTTGCTATGATGCCAGAAACGGCATCCCTGACGCTCTCCTGGGAATTGACGTCAAGCACAACGGGAGTCACCCTCCCCTCACACTCTGCCGTTACGGTACCGCGACGGGAACCGGCATAAACCTTATAGCCGGCATCTGCCAGCATCCGGGCGGTTTCTGCGCCGATACCGGAAGAGCCTCCGGTAAGGAGCACTGTCTGAACCTTTTGGGACATTATTTAATGATGTCGTATTTCCTGAAGACTTTCTCGATTTTTTCCAGGGCGAACTCGACCTGTTTCTGGGTATGGGTCGCCATCAGCGAGAAGCGGATCAGAGTATCCTCTGAAGGAACAGCTGGAGATACCACGGGGTTGACGAACAATCCCTCGTCAAAAAGTTCCCGGGTCACGCGGAAAGTCTTTTCGTTGTCACGGATATAGAGCGGAATGATGGGCGTGGAGGTATTGCCGATCTCGCAGCCCATATTGCGGAACCCGTCGATGGCGAATTTGGTAATGTCCCAAAGATGCTTGATACGCTCCGGCTCCTGCTCCATTATATCGAGACTCGCATTTACAGCACCGATTGCGGCGGGAGTGGCGCTGGCGCTGAAAATATAAGAGCGTGCATTATGACGGATATAGTTTGCGGTGATGGAATCGGTGGCTATGAAGCCGCCAAGAGAAGCGAAACTCTTGCTGAAAGTGGCCATTATCAAATCCACGTCATTTGTGACACCCATCTGGTAGCAGACACCCTGGCCGTTGGGGCCGAAGACACCCATACTGTGAGCTTCGTCTACCATAACGGCAGCCTTGTACTTGTCGGCAAGGGCAGTGATCTCTTTCAAGGGAGCCACGTCACCTTCCATGCTGAACACACCGTCGACAACAATAAGTTTGATTTTGTCGCTCTCGCACTTGCGGAGTTTAGACTCAAGATGAGACATATCATTGTGCCTGAACTTGAGATAGTTGGCGAGGCTCAGGCGACGGCCCTCTATGATAGAGGCATGGTCGCGTTCGTCAAGCAGGATATAGTCGTTGCGGCCGCAAAGGCAGGATACAACGCCCAGATTCACTTGGAAACCGGTGGAAAAAATTATCGCTTCATCCTTTCCGACAAACTTTGCGAGCCTGCGTTCGGTCTCTTCGTGGATGTCGAGCGAGCCATTCAGGAAACGGGAGCCGGCACAACCGGAACCATATTTCATAACCGCCTTGGCAGCGGCCTCTTTAACTCTGGGATCGTTGGTAAGGCCTAGATAGCTGTTCGAACCGAACATAAGCACTTTCTTGCCGTTGATTATAACCTCGTCGCCCTGCTCGCTGGCAATGGGACGGAAATAAGGATAAACCCCGAGTTTCTTGTACTCCTGAGGGAGTGTGTACTGAGAGAGCTTTTCTTGTAATAGCTTCATATCAAAGCAATTAATAATGTACGCCACAACACTGGGTAGCAGCAATAATTTGCAAATGTAGTATTTTTTTTCTGATTGGCAAAGGGGCCCTACTCGGAATACATAAAGCGCTTGATGGTTCCCTTGGGAGTCTTGGCAAATGGTTCATACCTTAGCCTGAAACCGGATACCGCCGCATAGGCCGGGATACGGCTGTTCAGATGAGTGATGTTCTTCTTCATAATCCCAAGAAGGGTCTGGGAAGAGATATTATTCTGTGCCACTTCGTCGCTGTCGGGTACGATAATGGCAAAGGCCTTACCGTTTCTGTCGACTACTATCGACTCCGCCACATATGGCAATTCGTTGAGTATCACCTCTATCTCTTCAGGGAATATATTCTGTCCACTGGGACCCAGTATCATATTCTTGCAACGTCCCACGATAAACACACGGCCGCCGTCCTCGAGGGTTGCAACATCTCCGGTCCTGAACCAGCCATCTAAGGTGAAAGCCTTTGCCGTAGCCTCCGGATTACGGTAATACCCTGTAAAAACGGCCGGTCCCTTGATGAGTATCTCGCCGGGGATTCCGGCACCGTCCGCAGAGTCAATCTTCAACTCCACGATCTCTTCAACCACCTTGCCGCATTCGTGCCTGACATAGTCTCCATAATGCCCGAGGGAAATGGTGGGAGCCGCTTCCGTCATACCGTAGCCGGTAACGAACGGAACCTTCAGCTCATCTACCAGCAGTTTTTCGAGATTCTCGTTGATGGCTGCACCGCCTGAAACCAGCAACTCCAAATTGCCCCCCAGAGCACTGATAAATTTCTGCGAGAGTTCTTCCCAGGGCGGCCGCTCCCCGCTTTGCAAATCATCCCCGATAATGGCACCGATAAGTTTCTCCAGGATCAGCGGCACCGAAAAGAAAATGTGCGGGCGGTGCTTCTGCAGAGCAGGGATAAGGTTGGCCGGCACCGGTGGAGCGCCCAATATTATCAGATGCATCCCCAGACACAGTGGGGCAAGCATATCATATACCATCCCGAAGATGTGGGAAAAGGGCAGCACGCTCAGGTAACTCTCCCCCATCCTGAAGGGGAAGTGACGTTCTATGGCATACAGGTTTGCCGACAGGTTGCGGTTGGTGAGCATAACCCCCTTGGGATTGCCGGTGGAACCGGAGGTATACATAATCGCCGACAAAACGTCCAGGTCAGTCG
>CACYEB010000148.1 GCA_902773305.1 uncultured Bacteroidia bacterium | reverse complement strand
GAAGATGCCGCGCTTGACTCCCATCATAATCGTGGAACCGATGATGCCGCCCACAAGAGGGTTGATGCCCAGCGCGCTGGTGACGATAGTTTTCAGTACCGCAGGAACCGAATCGATGTGATACCCTATGACGACCAACGAGATAATGATGTATCCCAGCGCCATAAAAGGCGTCACTATAGAAGCGACTCTGGATATGCTCTTGATACCGCCAATGATTACAAGTGCGAGCACGATTGCCAGGGCTATGCCGGATGCCGTCGGGGAGATGCCGAAAGAATTCCTGAGGGCCCCCGACATGCCGTTGGCCTGCACGGTGGTGAGCAGCAGGCCGTAACCTGCAATGCAGAGAATGGAGAAAACAATTCCCAGCCAGGGAAGTTTGAGCCCCTTCTCAATGTAGCTGGCGGGGCCGCCGCGGAAGCCTGTTTCGTGGTGGAATTTGTATTTCTGCGCCAGTGTGGATTCCACAAACGCCGTGGATGCCCCGAAGAACGCGATGATCCACATCCAGAAAACAGCCCCCGGTCCTCCCAGCGCAATGGCTGTGGCAACGCCTACAATGTTACCTGTGCCCACACGTCCCGATAGTGCCACGCAAAAGGCCTCGAAAGAGGAGATGCCTCGCCCTGCGCCGTCTTCGGAGACCTCCTTCGGGGCGAACAGGCTGCGGATCATCAGTCCGAAACGGCGCACTTGAACGAACCGGGTTCTGATAGAAAAATAGAGACCTGCGCCGACCAGCAGAACAACCAGAGCCGGGCTCCAGATAATGTTGTTTGCTATTGATACGACCTTCTCTATCATATTACAAATATAAACATTATTATTATATTTGTGATATGCGGCTCAGAGTGATGATCTTTTGTCTTGTTCTGCTGCGCTGCTTCCAATTGCACGCACAGAATGACACACTGCGCCTGGCCTTTTCGGCTCAGGGCGTGGTTGTGGATGCAGAGAGCGGACGGGCCATAGAATCGGCACTGGTCAAAGTGCCGGGCACGAACAATTCCACGGTAACCAACGCAGACGGCAGATTCGTCATAAAATCCGGTTCCCCGTTTTCTGCAGTTGAGGTTTCGTTGTTGGGATACGAGACATCAAACAGTGAGGTTTCGGGGGATAAGCCGGTCAGGATAAGGCTCTGGCCGCATTCATATCTTCTGGAAGAGGCCACCATAGTTTCTGGCGACCCCCTGGAAATTGTCCTTGCGGCTATAAATAAAATCCCCGAAAACTATAGTCCCGCTCCGGAACTGCTGGAATGTTTCTACCGGGAAACCTTGAAGAAGAGAACCCGTTACACCTATATTTCCGAGGCTGTGGCGCGTATGTACAAGACAAGTTACCGGGAAGGTATATCCGGCGATCGTACCGCCCTGGAGAAAAGCCGAGTACTGCTGAGCCAGAGACGGAGCGACACCCTGAGTGTAAAAGTCCAGGGAGGCCCGGCACAGGCAGCCCTTCTGGATATAGTCAAGAATCCGGACCTGCTATTTGGCCCCGAGACCCTGGTTCAATATACTTTTGAGATGGGTATGCCCACATACATCGACGGCCGGTTGCAGTTCGTGATCAATTTCAAGCCCGTTCCGGGACCTTCTGAATCCGCCCTTTATTACGGCACACTTTATATTGACCGCGAGAAATTGTATTTCACCAGGATAGAAATGTCGCTGGATGTTTCGGACCGGGGAAAGGCGGTAAGAAAGATTGTGGTACGCAAGCCGCTTTCGCTGCGTCTTGTACCCAAGGAAATGTCCATAGTGGCCAACTACAGTCACGACGGCAATTATGCACGCCTCTCATATTTCAGGTCCACCTTCCGTTTTAACTGCGACTGGAAAAAGAGGCTGTTCTCTACCAGCTATGTGGCAATCAACGAACTGGTGGTCACTGATATAAGGCCTGATGCCATTCCCATAAAGCGCTCCGAAATGTTCCGTACAGGCGACATCCTGAGCGACAAGGCCGCTGAATTTACCGACCCCGACTTCTGGGTGGATTACAACATCATAGAACCCTCGCAGAGCTTGGAACACGCCGTGAACAGACTCCGCAAGGGGAGATAATCGCCGACAGGATCAGGATTCAGGCGTCTGCGCTTTAGAACCGGTGCTGTCGGGGCGATGCCCGCGGTGGCCGCGGCGTCCATCCATTCTGTGCTTCTGCATTTCACGCATCCTGACCAGGCGCTCCTGCTCTGCCTTGACCCACTTGCCGTATTGTTCTTGAGTGAGAATCTTGCGGAGTTGCTTGTCCTTTTTCAGGCGGGATTTTTCGTGTGCTGCCCTGAGTTCTTCCATCTGTTGCTCTGTGAGCGGATTGGATTCGCTTCCCAAACGGGCCATATCCCTTTCGAACTGTGCACGGTTCCCCGGGCCGCCGGGGCCGAATCCCGGGCCGGGACCCATACCGGGTCCAAAGCCGCGATGACGTCCCATAAACAGGGAGTCTGCCTCCATCTCCTTGAGTTCTTTAAGATTGAGTTTGTAGATTTTCTGGTATTGCTTGTCCGTGAGGGTCAGCAGGCGGTCCATCTGATCTGTCATCTTATGCGCCTTCTGCTGGACTGTCAGATTGGGATGTTCGTGACGTACTGCCCTGCCGCGGGGTGCACCCTCGTCTCTTGCAGAGGGAGAAGCGGGTTCGTTCTGGGCCAAAAGAGCCATCGGTGCCAAAATAAAGGCCACGAGCAAAATAGTTCGGGATATTTTATTCATACCAAATGCAATAATTGATTACGTGTTTTAGACGAAAAAAACGGCCGTTGGTTTAACGGCCGTTAAAAGTCTTTTATACGATATGGCCTACCCAGAAATCACGGTCTCCGGGGAGCAGATCCACAGGAGGAATCTCGATCAGGGTGTAGCAGCCCGGCTTCTGGCGTGTGACGGCGCGTGCTGCTGCAACCAGTATCTGTCCGGTCAGGGCAGGATTGTTAATGCTCATTGAGAAGCGGAAGTTCTGGTTCTGGGTTTTGCCCGATACACCTTTGCGTATCAGGTTTACGCCGTGCCCCATATCCTTGAGCGCATCCACGCTCTCCACTTGGTTGACGTGGGTCTCGTCAGATGCGAAATAGGGGTCTGCCTTGATGGCGCCGGCAATTTTATTGAAGTCATATCCGGGTTTGACCTGGACATACACCATACGGCGGTGGACACCTTCTCCGGTAGGGATTGTCATCGAGAGCGCGTCCTCAACACCCTCAATAGCCTTGACGGCAACCGAGTGGCCCATACTCATACCGGGACCGAAATTGGTGTAGGTTATTCCCTTGGGAGCACAAGCCTCCAGTATGGCGCGAACCATAGAGTCGGTACCGGGGTCCCAGCCTGCCGAGATTATGCAAGCCTTTCCGGCCTTTCTGGCAGCTGCGTCAAGCGATGCCCTGAGGGCGGGGATTTTGGTGTGGATATCAAAACTGTCCACTGTATTGATGCCACAGGCAAGCGCCTCAAGGGCGTGTTCCTCTACCTTGCGGGTAGGGGTGGCCAGGATGGCAACATCCACACTGTCAAGCTCTTTTATGGATGTAACGACCTTGTAACACGAGAGCTCGGAGGGAACGTCTGACGCATTGCGTCGCACGATGCCGGCAATTTCAAAGTCACCGGCCGCTTGCAGCGCCTCTACGGTATATTTTCCAATGTTGCCGTAACCAACTACGGCTACGCGAATCTTTTTCATTACTATATAAGGTTAAGGTCTTTCAGCGTTTTTCTCATCAGTTGCATTGTACTTTCCTGTGCAGGAACCAGCGGCAGGCGGAGTTCGTTCTGAATCATTCCCATCAGGTAGAGGGCTGCCTTGGCTGGAATCGGATTGCTTTCCACGAAACAGTTCTTGAACAAGTCAAACAACCTGTGGTGTATGGGACGGGCCGCTGCCAGGTCGCCGCGCAGCATGGCCTCAGTCATAGCCACCATTTCGCGCGGGACTATATTGGAAGCCACGCTTATGACTCCGCAGGCACCGGTGGCCATCAGCGACAGGGTTTCGTCGTCGTTGCCGCTCAGCACTGCGAATCCTTCGGGGGCGTGTGCGATTATCTTGGAAATCTGGTCGTAATTGCCGGAGGCTTCCTTGACCGCGATGATATTTGGGTGTTCTGCAAGGCGGAGGGTGGTCTCTGCGCTGATGTTCACGCCGGTACGGCCGGGAACGTTATAGAGGACTACCGGTCTTGGGGCAAAATCCGCTACTGCGGTGAAATATGAGAAGAGTCCGTCCTGAGATGGTTTGTTGTAATATGGTGTCACCACCAGGAAAGCATCGGGATCGTAAGGCGTGAGGACTTCGATGTTGTTGCGCGTCATCACGATGGAGTTTGTCCCTACGCCCACCATAACCGGACGGCCTTCTGCGTGCTCCTTTGCAATCTGCAGCAGTTTTATCCGTTCCTGGTCCATCAGGCACGGGGTCTCTCCGGTAGTGCCCAGAGGCACAAGGAAATGGATTCCCGCTTCTATTTGGGATTTGACGAGGTTTTCAAAAGCTTTGTAGTCCACCTCCTCGTTTTTGAAGGGGGTGATGAGGGCGGTTCCGCAACCTTGCAGTTTTAAATTGTTCATAAAGCTTCTGAATTAAAAAGTAAGTCCTTGAATTCGTGTACGCCGCTTATCCGCTCTGTCATAAGAGCCGCCTCGACGGCGCCCTGTGCCAGTCCTTCGCGCGAAAACGCTTCGTGACTGAGGGTGATCTTGTCGCAGCTGCCGGTGAGTGTCAGGGTGTGGATACCCGGTACCTCACCGATGCGCTGTGAAGTGATTTGGGTTTTGAATCCGCCGCTTTCGTCCACAATCCTGCCAAGGGAAATTGCGGTGCCGCTGGGTGCGTCCAGTTTGTGGATATGGTGGATTTCTTCTATGGTGGTCTCGTAGTCGCCGTGCCCGGCCGCCAGCTTGGAAAGATATGCGGCAGTTCTGAAGAGGATGTTTACGCCAATCGAAAAATTGGAGGCGTATATCATAGTTGCGCCGCACTTTTCAAAATATGCGGCAACATCGTCTTTGATATCGTTCCACCCTGTGGTTCCGATCACAGTCGCCTTGAAGTTCTCTGCAAGGAACTTGTAGTTGGCGCGGATTGCATCTGGCTGCGTGAAGTCTATGCATACGCACTCCCGCGCCAGTGAGGGAGGCGTGGAGGTGATGTCTTCGCTGCAAAGGGCGCATTCAATGCCACGGCGCTTGAGCACGTCCTCTACCATATGGCCCATCTTGCCATATCCGCTTATAACAACCTTAATTGCCATTTTCGAAGAAAGATTTGTGGAGCTTACGGATGACGGCGGTCATTTCCGGCCGGTCTACCACAATGCTCAGGTTGAGGAAAGAAGAGCCCTGCGACATCATATATATCTTGCTGTCGCTCACCGCCTCGAATACGGCCGCAACCGCCCCTTTGACACCGATAAGGTTCTTGCCGATGATGCTGACCTGTGACTTGTCCCGGTCAACGGTAACGTTGCCCAGTTTCGATAGTGCGGCGGCAAGGGGATCGGTGTTCACCGAAGCATCTACCGTGACTGTGACGCTGGCTTCTGCCGTGCTGATCATATCCACCGAGACGCCCTGCCGCTCGAAGATGCCGAAAATCTTGGACATAAAGCCCGAAGTATTGATCATCTTGGGTGAATATATGTTGATCATACGGATATTCTCGTTATAGGAGATGGACTTGACGCCATCGAAGATGCACGAACGGTTCATAACCACCGTCCCCTCGCAGTCGGGATTCATGGAATTTAACACGTACAGCGGGATGTTCTTGCTGGCAGCAGGCTCTATTGAAAGAGGGTGGAGGACCTTTGCGCCGAAGCGGGCCAGTTCGGCAGCCTCTTCGTAAGAGAGTTTGCTGATGCCCCTGGCCTCCGGAACGATGTTGGGGTCGGCGGTGCAAATACCGTCGACATCTGTCCATATTTCAATGCGGTCGGCATCCAGGACCATACCCAGAAGCGAAGCCGAATAGTCGCTGCTGCCACGTCCCATAATGGTGGGATCGCCCTCGATGGTTACGCCCATAAATCCCTGGGTGATGACTGCGTCTGCGTTTTTGAAAGCCCGCTCTATGACACTCGTGGCGCGCTTCTGGACCTCGGGAACATCTGCGGCAGCGGTGAGATAGTCGTGCGAGGTGATCATAAAGTGGCGCGCATCCAGCCAGGCGGTCTTGAGCCCGAGGGCGTTCATCATAAAGCAAACGATGTTGCTGGAGAGATATTCGCCAAGGGATATCATATACGCCTTGTCGGCATCGGGAATCTGCCCTCCCATATGGGCTTTGGAGAGTGTCCAGAGGGAATTGCAGAGGGTATCTATCTTCTGATTGATTTCCGCAGTGTCGGGGGTGGGGCGTTTGGGATCGACGCCGGATGCCAGTTCGTCGACTGTCGATTTGTGCCTTTGTTTTATTGAACTTATAATTTGTTCGCTCTTCTCTTTTTCGCCCTCTTCAGTGAAATCTACCAACTGGTGCAGCAGGTTGGTAACGCCGGAGCAGGCAGATACCACTACAACGGGTTTGCTGCGCATTTTCTTGGTAATGATGGAGATTGTCCTTCTGATTGCGGCGGCGTCTCCGATAGAGGTCCCGCCAAATTTCATTACTATCATCGCTTATATTTTTTCACCCGGCTAAAGTAGCAATTAATCGGCTTATGAATGCTTTTTTGCCGAAAATAATTTCTAAATTTGCGTTCAATTTAAACAACCATTATGAAAACAATCAAAAACGCATTGATTATCGCTATGCTTGCAATCCTTCTCTTTGGATGCAAGAGCGCTCCCAAAGAGGAGAAAATTCCCGTAGGCGTGCAGCTCTACAGCGTGCGGGACAATATGTCGGAGGATTTCTACGGCACTCTCAAAGCCATTAAGGAAATGGGTTACGACGGCGTTGAATTCGCCGGCCTTTACGGCAACTCGCCCGAGCAGGTAAAAGCCTGGTGCGACGAGCTTGAACTTGTACCCATCTCGGCACACGTCCCCCTGCAGGATATGATTGAAAATATCGACGGTGTGATTGCCGACTATAAAACCATCGGATGCGAATACATCGCCGTGCCGTACCTGCCCGAAGAACTCCGTCCCGGCACCGACAAGTTCGAGCCCACCATTGCATCCATTAAAGAGATTGCACAAAAGGTAAAGGATGCCGGAATGCAACTTCTCTATCACAACCACGACTTTGAGTTCGTGACTTTGGAGGACGGCAGCTATGCACTGGACTATCTCTATGCCCAGATACCCGCCGACCTGCTCCAGACCGAGCTTGATCTCTGCTGGGTCAAGTATTCAGGCGTGGATCCCGCAGAGTACCTGCGCAAATATTCCGGCCGCTCTCCTGTGGTCCATTTCAAGGACTATTTCTTTGAGGGTGCAAAAGAGGGTGACCCCTATGCCCTGATTGGTGATGAGGGACAGGAAGCAGCTCCCCAGACAGTGTTTGAGTTCCGTCCCCTGGGTTGCGGACTGCAGGATCTCCAGTCACTGGTGGATGCTTTCAAGGATGCCGGCAGCAAGTGGATCATAGTAGAGCAGGATAACCCCAGTATGGGTATGTGCCCTATGGGCAGCATCAAGAAGGGCCTGTGCAACCTGAAACACGTTCTTTGCCCCGCTGCCTGCGAAGGCGAGTGCTGCAAGAAGGATTGCTGCAAAGATGAGTGCTGCGATAAGGAGTGCTGCAAAGAAGGTGAGGATGCTTGTTGCAAGGATGATGATTGCAGCAAAAAGGCAGAGTGCTGCGAAAAAGAGGAATAACCTGTATCAACGCAATAAAAATGGCTGTCGGAGAAATCCGGCAGCCATTTTTGCTGTAAAAGCGATTTGTTATACAATTCCCTGGGCGAGCATCGCATCGGCAACTTTCATAAAGCCGGCGATGTTTGCACCTTTGACATAGTTGATATATCCGTCGCTCTCGGTGCCGAACTCTACGCAGCGAGCGTGGATGTTTGCCATAATTCCCTTGAGCTTTTCATCAACCTCTTCTTTGCTCCAGCCCAGGCGGATGGAGTTCTGGGTCATTTCCAGGCCGGAGGTGGCTACGCCGCCGGCGTTGGATGCCTTACCGGGAGAGTAGAGGATCTTGGCCTTCTGGAAGACGGCGATCGCTTCGGGGGTGGTGGGCATATTGGCACCCTCTACCACGCATTTGCAACCGTTCTTGACCAGAGTTTCGGCCTGCTCTGCATTGAGCTCGTTCTGGGTTGCGCAAGGCATCGCAATGTCGCATTTGACGCTCCAGGGGCGCTCGTTGGGAGTATATTTTGCAGAAGGATACTTCTCTGCGTACTCGCGGATACGGCCTCTCTGGACGTTCTTGAGCATAAATACATAGGCGAGTTTCTCTTCGTCGATTCCGTCGGGATCATAGATGAAACCGTTAGAGTCGGAGAGGGTAACCACCTTGGCTCCAAGTTGGGTGGCTTTCTGCGCAGCATACTGTGCCACATTGCCGCTGCCGGAAATGGCCACTACCTTGCCTTTATAGCTGTCGCCGCGGGTGGCGAGCATGGCTTGACCGAAATAGCAGGCGCCATATCCGGTAGCTTCGGGACGGATCAGCGAACCTCCGAAGCTGAGGCCCTTGCCGGTGAAAGTGCCGGTGAATTCGTTTGCCAGGCGCTTGTACTGGCCGAACATATAGGCAACCTCGCGACCGCCCACTCCGATGTCACCTGCTGGAACGTCGGTGTCGGGACCGATGTGACGGTATAGTTCAGTGATGAAACTCTGGCAGAAACGCATCACTTCCATATCGGACTTGCCCTTGGGGTCGAAGTCGCTGCCGCCTTTGCCGCCGCCCATCGGGAGGGTGGTGAGGCTGTTCTTGAATGTCTGCTCGAAAGCAAGGAACTTAAGGATGCTGAGGTTTACG
>CACYEB010000147.1 GCA_902773305.1 uncultured Bacteroidia bacterium | reverse complement strand
TGGAAGTGCCGGTTTCTCCCAAGAAAGGTAAAAACTTTGTTGTACACTACGGAACGGCCAATATCCCCACAAAAATGCTTGCAATTGATCCATGTTCCCTTATCAGGTTTGCAGACAAGTCGCCCCGCTGCATTCAGAGCATCGACATCTGTATGACAAACTATTTCCTCAATGCCTGCCTCAAGGGTAACAGCTCGTTCGGTCCCATCTCGGGCGAAACGGCAATCTATGCAGAAGCCTATGGCCTTGATGCGAACGGTCTGCCCACCAAATCTGTAACTTACAGACTTATAGATGGCCGTGACGCCGATGCCTACCGTTCCGGTGTGAGAAAGTTTGCCTGGGAAAAATGGGATCTGAGTTCACTGGGAGCCGTTTATGGTATTATCTTTTCCGTTTCCGGCACTGACGACTGCTACAACGAGTATGGTTTTGCAGCTCCGGCATACTTCGCCTACGACAACGTCGTCGTTGAGATGGACGTCAGACAATAGTATCTGATGAAGAAATCCCTCAGCACGGTATTCTTTATCGCAGCGGCTCTTTCGGCAGTTTCCTGCAACTACGGCAGGATTGTCCCGGGAGAGCCGCTGGGAGAATACTACCGTCCGGCAGATGCCTCCAGCAGTGCATTTGCAGACAAGGTATATGAATATACTCCGGCTCCGGGACAGTTCATCAACGACCCGGTGAGCATGCCTTTCAGCATCAAGACCCCCGCTGCCGCCTGCACCTGGGCGCAGGAGAGGCTTGCCTCGCGCAAGTTCATCTCTCTGGGCGGTTTCGGCGGATATATTATAGTAGGATTCGACCATAGCGTGGTCGCCCTAGGCGGTTATGACTTTGCAGTCTATGGGAATGCCTACACCGGCGGCAGCGAGCCGGGTATCGTCTGGGTGGCCCAGGATGCCAACGGCAACGGTCTTCCCGACGATGTGTGGTATGAACTGCGTGGGAGCGAATACAGCAACGCCTATACAAGGCGGAACTACAGCGTGACCTATTACAAACCCGACGGTGCAGGGCAGGATGTGCACTGGAAAGACAGCGAAGGACAGGAGGGGACCATAGACTACCTGGGTGAGTATCACTCCCAGGCAAGCTACTATCCTTCCTGGATTGCCACAGACGAATATACCCTTACCGGCACTTGCCTCAAGGCCAACAACTACGATCAGTCCGGCAACGGCTCCTACTGGGTCAATCCCGATTATGACTGGGGCTATGCAGAC
Organism: uncultured Bacteroidia bacterium; assembly: GCA_902773305.1. Taxonomy (GTDB): domain Bacteria; phylum Bacteroidota; class Bacteroidia; order Bacteroidales; family UBA932; genus Equibacterium. Next base: position 1,171 of record CACYEB010000147.1, on the reverse strand, counting down.
AATTACGGAAGCAGCAGGTTCCGTATAGGCGATGCGGTGGACGCCTTTGGCGCCGCCGTCAACCTCAAATACATAGATTTCGTAAAAGTCCAGACAGGAGTCAATGCCAAGAGCGGCTGGCTGGGCGAACTTTCTACCGAAGTCCTCGGTTTTGAAGACCTTTCAATGGGTACATCTTCCCGCTAAACGTTGAAATCGCGTTTATCCATACTTCTTCTGGCGCTCTGTGCCGTTTCTTGTATGAAATACGGCCCAAGGGAAGAAGAATCTTTCAGCATAGACCCGGCAAGTCCGGGCCTTTTTGTACTCTGCGAGGGAAATTATATGTACGGTAACGCCTCGTTGAGTTACTATGACCCTGCGTCCAAAACGATACAGAACGAGGTATTCGCCCGCAGCAATGCCTTTCCACTTGGCGATGTCGCACAGTCGATGACCGTTTACGACGGTCTCTGCTGGGTCGTGGTAAACAATTCAGGGGTAATCTTTGCAATAGACCCTTCTACCTTCCGGGAGGTGCACCGCATCACCGGCCTCACCAGCCCTCGATATATCCACTTCATCGGGCCGCACAAAGCCTATGTCACCCAAATATGGGATCCGCGCATTTTTATAGTGGACCCTGCCGCCTGCACCATCACAGGCTATGTGGAAACCGGTATGGACTTCGAAACCGGCTCCACCGAGATGATGGTCCAGATAGGGAAATACATCTATGTCAACTGCTGGTCATACCAGAACCGTATTCTGAAGATAGATACTGAAACAGACTCAGTCGTGGACGAACTGATAGTCGGAATCCAGCCTTCAGCCCTTGTAAAGGACTGCAACGGTAAACTCTGGGTCATTACCGACGGCGGATATGAGGGCAGTCCCTATGGATATGAGAGGGCCACTCTCTCCAGAATCGATGCCGCCGGCTTTGCCATAGATAAGACCTATTATTTTGAATTGGGCAAGACACCCCGCGCCCTTACCGTCAGCGGCGACAGAAGCCGACTGTACTGGATTAACGGGGGCGTTTTCGCGATGGACGTATCTTCAGGGGAATTACCCTCACAGCCTCTGATTCCCGCCCAAAACAGCCTGTTTTATTCACTTACGGTGGATCCTCTGACCGGCGAGATATATGTGGGCGACGCGATAGACTATACCCAGAACGGTGTTGTGA
>CACYEB010000146.1 GCA_902773305.1 uncultured Bacteroidia bacterium | reverse complement strand
GTCCATATCGAGCGAAACGATGATGATATCCTCTTCCGGAACACCGTCTGCAATCAGATAATCCTTGTACAGCCTGGTCAGAAGCCAAGACTTACCGCATCGCCTGGGACCGGTCACTACTTTCACGTCTCCGCTCAGTCGGCTGTCAATCAGCTTCTGCAGATAAACGTCTCTGGGAATATATCCTGCCATTTTCTAAAAATGTTAATTCGCTCAAAACCAATCCGTTGAGTTTCTCTCATTCGGAATTTACTGCAAATTTACAATAAATTCCGATTCATAGCACATTTTGGAAGAAAATTCAAAACGTCGCAGGCCTGCAAAAAGGCTGACCTGCGACGCTGTATGCTCTGTATGACCGTTTTGATTTAAATCAGAAATACAAGTCGTCTTTTCTTGGATGCCTACTCAACGTTCTGAACTACTATATAGCATCCCGCCAGGAGTGCCCTACGATCACGGGTGGAGCAAGCGGCGGCAGTTGTTTTTCTACATAGTTCCGTCTCTGGCGGCGCTGTAAGGCGGCTTGAGTGCGGTTGGCGGTGTCGAAGGCCACAAAGTCCTCATAGCTTCCTTTCCAGGATTCGCCGTAGACCAGTTTACCTATGCGATACCAGATGGCATACCGTGAAGGGGCGTAGAAGCCATCGGTATCGTAGCGCATAATGCTGTTTTCGGTAGGCCTCCAGGCTCCTGTCCAGTAGGTGTATGCGCCCTCGTAGGTGCCGATTTTTTCTGCCGAGTAGCGAGAGTCTGCGATGAACTGGGCCCATTTTACCTCGGACGGGTCGCCGGTGAAATCGACATTCTTATTCCATCCCCAGGCTTCCTGCTCCCTTGCATAACTAACCGCGTCGGAAGGCACGGCGCCCATATACTCGTATGAATACTCATCGGCCAATTTGGCGAAGCCATGCCCGACAGCCTCGTGGGATACCAGGCCGTTGAATGTGTCTGTGTCGCTGCTGGTGGGGAAGTATGCGATGGACAGACCGCGGCCGTAGTCGCCGTTTGGTGAATCATACATATAGCAGGTCCCGCCATATGCATCTTTATTCATCATAACAAGGAACAGGCAATCATCCATTTCTTCCTCTGACACAGCTTTTAAACCATAGGAAATAACCCTGGCATTATTTCCCCCTACTGTGGCCCCGTTTCCAAAATACGTAGAAAGTGCTGTGCTTCCACCATCTTCATATCCCTCGTTTCGAGAAATGACTTTTACACAATAAATATTGAAATAATCCTTATAACTGGCAAAGGGCTCTTCACGGAATAAGGCCTCGACACCTTTCTGCATAATTGAATCATAGAGACCACTGGCAATCTGTCGATCGGAAAAGCCATCTCCCATTACAATAATATTGGGCCCAGTCCCTGCCGATGATGTCTGAATCTGGGTGACGGTTCCATCTAAAGAATAATCTGTGGATGTGTACAGGTTGTCAGGATTATTCCCTTCAACCTCATTAAAATATCGTGATAGATCCTTCTCCCAATTTTGCATTTTTTGCGTATTAATAAATTCACAGACAAGATTGTGTAGCATAAAACTATCAGAAACAGTAGAATACGCGACAACGCCATTTGAATCAACAATAGTTACTTTATTAAAAGCGGAAGACTGATAATCCCAACAAGTGGCGGGGTACCGTAATATGGAGATACCATTAATGGAGTTATTCTCTGAAGATGGAAGAATAAGCATTTCGGGATGAGCCTGTTTTAACAAAGCCGCCTCTTCTTCTGTCAAATCGCCATACACAACTATAGCCAAATCTAAATTGCTATGTTGTTTGCATAAATCCTCCACAAAGTTTATCGACAGAAAATCCTCATAAATGGGATTGTACTCAAATAACAGAGTGAATTGGTGTTGCCCATAAAGAGTTTCACCATCTATTACCTCGCCACTGATATCGGTTGCGTTTAAATCGGGCCCTGGTATAAAAACGTTACGGGAATCAAAGCTTCCGGATGACAATATGTGATGCCACAGATACTTCCACATCGGGTGCCTCTGCCAAGACTCTGGAATTGGTCCAAACCAGTTGTTATCCCATATACGAAAACCAAAACCGGTTTTTTCCACTATATTATCCATCCAAGAAGATAATTCCGACGGTAGAGTGCCGCTAAAATGATTCTTTTGCAATTGAACGTCAATTAGCGGCATTCTCCCAAGTTCAGGGGGGATTTGTCCGCTTAATCGATTATCTGTAACATTTAAAAGATGCAAATTAGTCAAGTTTCCAAGTTCTTTTGGAAGGTCCCCTTCGAGATTGTTATTAGATAAAAATAGGTCAATGAGCTTGGTGAGGTTCCCAAGTGATTTCGGTATGCAACCTTCTATATTTAAGGAGCTGATATTTAAAACTATCAGATTATCTAAAGAGCCAATCTCTTCAGGTATCCCGCCTTCAATCTTTCCCCAATCTCGGTTTTCGCCAATGATAGCTAGATCTTGAAGATTAATTAACCCCCCAATCTCGGGCGGAATAATACCTGACAAAGGAGAAATGCTTAATATTTGAAGTTTTTTTAGATTCCCAATCTCACGTGAGATACTTTTTATTGGATTAAGCAGGAGCCCTAAATGTGTCAACTCAGATAATGTCCCCACCCAAGAAAGATCATCTCCGTATATATGATTGTTACGTAAATCTAAAACTCGTAAATCTTTTAGTTGGGCTATTTTTGATGAAAAAACGCCGCCAATATCATTATACGGGAGTGAAACCTGTCTGAGGTTGGTTAAATTATAAAATGAATCCGGGATTTGCCCCTTCAAGTTATTATCATAAAGATATAGTGATTCCACATAATCGGACTCATAATGAGCAAGACCATTATTTCCTCCATAATTAACTCCGTACCACTCTTTGACTGGCTTATCAGAACACCAATTCTCGTTGTGATACCAATTATCCCCATCTAATGCATAGTAGAACTCAACAAGGGCTTCGCGTTCAATGGCAAGTTGATAATCGCGACTAGCGGGTTGTTCTATTTCATATTGAAGAAAAAGAGTCTCGTCATAACTTTGCACTGTAACAGTTACACTACGCGTTGCCCCCGTGTTTTTTTCTACTGCCAGCGTAATCAACTGCCTTGTCATCTCCTTGGTTTCCGGCACAACGCTAATCCAACTCTGCGCATCCTCCGGAATAATGGCGCGGCATTTAACATTGGAGAAGAACTCTAGTGTGACTTCGCCGCCGGCATCGGAAACAACCTTGGTAGTGTTTTCTTCTACATCAATGGCCTCCTTCTCAAAAATCAACGTTCTCGTAATGGCCTGGCTTCCATTGGAAACCAGCACCACCACCTTACTATTCTCGTTAATCTCTAAACCGGTCTTCACCCGAATGGCACCGGTCTTTGCACCGTTCTTAACAACTTCAGCGCTAATGTCGCCAGAACCTATCGCCTCAATGGTGATATCGTCCAGCCCGGTAGTAATGGTATAATGGATATCACGTGTAGCATTCACTGGCATTACCACAAGGTCCTCGGAATCGAACTCAATCGACAGTGCGGCAGCACGCTTCACCACAAATGTCTGCCCGTCTGCAGTCACAAATGTAATCTCCGTGTCTGTCACCATCACGCTTTGAAACATAGAATCACTTTCCTCTCTATCCTTTCCGTCAGAACTGGTTGCCTTACCCAATTGATTCCAGGTCTTTCCATTGTCCGGTGATACGTGCCAATAGCCGCCCTCAATCTTCAGCTGCGGAGTAACACCATCCTTCCCATCGGCTCCCGCGACCGTGTTCTTATGGTTGTTGGCGCCCGGCAGCCAGTTTCCGTCAAGGGTCCAGTACCAGATGCCGTCTGTGTCCTGCTTCACACCGATTACGGGCGTGTGGGCGTCTTTGCCACCCGTCTTGTCTTGCCTATGATAAATGGTAATTGGATTATTCTTGATAAAGGAAATGGTGTATCCTACAACTTTCCCGCCATGTTCAATGGGGTTGACCGATGTGATATAATCACCTTCCTTGATGCTGGTGACAATCGTTCTCAGGGATGAGATGTTGGCGTTCATCTCGCTGCAGAACTTTTCCAGCTTGGGAAATCCGACTTCAATATCTTTTTCTTTTTCCGTGCAGCCGCAGAATACCGCAAACATTGCAAAGGCGAGAAGCCATTTGGAGATTGTATTTTTCATATGTGGTCGTGTCAGGTTGCCAATTATATAGCGTGAGCCAGTGCAAGCGCTATTAATTATGTGCATCACCTTGCGGTGACATTGACAAAGATACAAAAAGAAATAATCAAAACGTCGCAGGCCTGCAAAAAACAGCTGACCTGCGACGCTATATGCTCTGTAAGTTCTATCCTTCTACTCCACATTCCCCGCCGTCGAAGACGTAATCCGGGTCACCTTATAACACCCGCTCTCGCCATCCCAGGTGAGCCGGTCGCAGCTGAGCCGCAGCTCCTTCAGATTCTCCCACCGGTCCATCGGAATACTGATGATGCGCCCCTTGGTAACCAGATCCTTCTCGGCCATATAAGCGGGATTCTCATTGTTCCCGTCGTGGTACAGGTAAAGAGTCAGGACACTGCCGGTCTCGTCCAGGGAGTAACGGGCAAACAAGTTGTGCGCGCAGTTGCTCTTGGGGTCGGTGTAGATGACCAGCCCCATATCCAGGAACTTCGGTCCAAGCCAGTTGAAATCAAACAGCACCGGATCGCAGGCCGTAATCTCCTCGCTTTCCGAAGCCATAGCAGGCACAATAATCTCTACCGGAGTTGCACTCTTCAGGCGAATCTCATTCACGGCATATCCCTGCTCGTCATAATACTGTTTCAGGATATCGAAAATCAGATAATAACGCTCTCCCTCGTTCAGGGAAGCGACCGTGACTCCGGATTCCTGGACCACGGTAAGGGCATTGCCATTGTCCCGGACCAGTTTGCCGCTCTGGATGGTGACAATCTCGGCAACATTCTCGGCATAGTACGAGCCGTTCAGATTGCAGGACACGGCCGCAATGATGCAGCAGATGAAAAGTATCAGTTTTTTCATATCTTCTTGTTTTTGCGTGTGGGTTTAGCGATAAGCTGAATATCGATATCTTCTATGGTATATCCCTTGAATTTGCGCCGTTTCAGGTGCGCGGCTACCAGGGTAGAGAGTTCTTCGTCCTGCAGATTGCGGTACGTATGGTTCTCGCGGTCGTACAGGTGGATGTGCCGGGAGGCAACGATGTCGAAGAACATCTTGTTGGTGGCCGACATCCGGCGGCTGTAAATGCGGTAATCGGCCATCTGGGACAGGATGTTATAAACGGATGCCACAGTAACCTTAGCCCCTCGCTCGGCCAGCTTCTCCTGCACCATGTCGGCCGATGCATGCTCCAGCTCCATCATCACCTCGTGCACGGCCATCCGTTGCTTCGTGGCCCTGAGGCCGTGACGGCGCAGTTGGGAGCGAAGTTCGTCCGGAGTGGTGATGGGATGTTTGGAACGGACCATGGCACTAGGCTTTCAGGAGAGCCTTGGCATTGGCGATGGCTTCGGGCGTGATGGTAGATCCGGAGAGCATCCGGGCCAGTTCCTGCACGCGGCCTTCGCCGTCCAGCTGAGTGACGGTGGTGCTGCCCGATGCCTTGGATACCAGGTAGTGTGCGTTTCCCTTGGCTGCCACCTGGGGCAGATGGGTAATGGCAAAGACCTGCATGCTGCGGCCCATTTCGCACACCAGGCGGCCCATTTTGTCGGCCGTTCCGCCCGAAACCCCGCTGTCAATTTCGTCGAACACCAGGGTGGGCATGTGCTTGAACCGTGCCATTTCGGCCTTGATACTGAGCATAATACGGGACAGTTCACCGCCCGAAGCCGCCTTGGCTACGTCGGCCTTGATCTGTCCGGTGGATGAAAAGAGGAAATGTACGGCGTCCCGTCCGTTTGCGCCGGGCACGGCGTCTTCCAGCACCACTTCGAACGTGGCGCGGTCCAGGTCCAGGCCGTGCAGCAGCGTCTCTACCGAGGCTGCGAAAGGCTTGGAGCCGGCCAGCCGCTTGGCATGCAGTTGTCCGCACAGGTCTTCGTGGGCTTTCTCGGAGGCCTCCTGGGCCTTCCGGGCTTCTTCTACGCCGGTCACCAGGGCCGTCGCGTCCAGCACCAGTCCGGAGAGCCGGTCGCGCTCGGCGATCAGTTCTTCCACCGAAGGGGCGCCGTATTTCTGGAACAGGCCGTACAGCAGCGACAGGCGGTCCTCCACCTGCTGAAGCCGGTCCGGGGATACGTCCATGCGGGCCGATGCCGTATCTACCTCGGCGGCAATGTCTTCCACCTCCAGCCGGGCCGATGTGAGCCGTTCGGAGAGTCCCTGCATGTCCGGGATGAAGCGGGCCGCCTTCTCCAGGAGCTTGGCGCTTTCCCGCAGCTGCAGGGCCGGAGCGGGCTGGGAATCGTCGGTGGGGGAGAGCAGGGCGGCGGCGGCGCACAGCGTCTCGCGGATTTCCTCGGCGTGGGCCAGCTGCTTTTGCTCGGCCTCCAGGCTTTCCAGTTCTCCGGCCACCAGCTTGGCCTCTTCCAGGCGCTGCCAGCGGCTCTGGTTGTATTCCTGCTGATCCCGGGCGGCTGCCAGCCGTTCTTCCAGCTCGGCCAGGTTGCGCCGGTTGAGAAGTACCTGGTTCCAGGCTTCGGCGCAGGCTTCGCGCAGCTGCGTGCAACCCGCATGCAGGTCCAGGGCCTCCATCCGGAAGCGGGCGTCCTGCAGGAGCAGGGTCTGGTGCTGCGAATGGATATCGACCAGGCAGGCCGACAATTCCTGCAGCACGTTCACGCTCACCGGCTCGTCGTTGGCGAAGCTGCGGGAGCGTCCGCTGCGGCCTACGGTGCGGCGAAGCACCAGGCGGTCGTCTTCGCAGGGAAGGTCGGCATCGGCCAGGATGCGGCGCACGGCCTCGTCCATGCCGAACTCGGCCTCTACCACGCAATTCTCGCCGGCCGGCCCCACCATGGAGGCATCGGCCTTGGCGCCCAGCACCAGGGACAGCGCCCCCAGCAGGATGGATTTTCCGGCGCCGGTCTCTCCGCTTATAATGATGAGGCCCTCCGGAAAACAGGTTTCCAGAGAGCCGATCAGAATGTAATTGCTGACGGAGAGACTGTAAAGCATAGCCTTACTCTCCGTTGATGTCGATGGGATTTTCGTTCTGGGCCTTGCGGTAGAACAGGTCTCCGTTTTCGAATTCGGCGATGGCGGTCAGGTCCGGTTTGGGCTGACGCTCGTAGTACTTGGAGATTTCGATCTGCTCCTTGTTCTCGAATACTTCTTCCATGGTGTCGCGGTCTCCGCGGAACTCGTCCAGTTTCTTCATGAGTTCCTTCTTTTCG
>CACYEB010000145.1 GCA_902773305.1 uncultured Bacteroidia bacterium | reverse complement strand
CAGCAGGTGTTGGTCTTGGAAATGTTGGCGGTGAGCTTGCGCAGCGCCTGGCTCATAAGCCTTGCCTGCAGGCCGACCTTGTTGTCGCCCATCTCGCCTTCGATCTCGGCCTTGGGTGTCAGGGCCGCTACGGAGTCGATAACGATGATGTCGATGGCACCGCTGCGGATCAGATTGTCCGCAATTTCGAGCGCCTGCTCGCCGTTGTCGGGCTGTGAAATGAGCAGGGTGTCCACATTGACTCCCAGATTCTTTGCATAACTGCGGTCAAACGCGTGTTCGGCGTCTATGATGGCGGCTATGCCGCCCGCCTTCTGGGCCTCAGCGATAGCGTGTATCGCAAGGGTGGTCTTACCGCTGGATTCGGGACCGAAAATCTCGATGACGCGTCCGCGGGGATATCCTCCGATACCCAGCGCGTGGTCAAGGGCTATCGAGCCCGACGGAATAACAGAAACAGCGCTATCCGGCTGGTCTCCCAACGTCATAATAGAGCCTTTGCCATAATCCTTCTCGATTTTTGAAATAGTCGCTTTCAACGCCTTGAGCTTCTCCTCGTTTGACACGGCTTGATTCATCTCTTCTTTAGCCATAATAGATTGTGTTTCAGGTTAATATATATTAGAAGTTTGGTTTGGGTGCGTATTTGTTGTAGAACTCCTCTATGATTGCGACCGCCTCGTCGACAGTGTCCACCACCTTGTAGATGTCAAAGTCGGTCTCGCTTATCATATGGTGGGTCATAAGGGTGTCGTGGAACCAGTCCAGCAGACCTTGCCAGTAGTCTTTCCCGTAGAGAATCACCGGGAAGGAGACCAGCTTGTTGGTCTGGATCAGGGTCAGCGCCTCGCTCAGTTCGTCAAGGGTGCCGAACCCGCCCGGCATCGCGATGTAGCCCTGCGCATACTTCATGAATATTGTCTTGCGGACGAAGAAGTAGTCGTATGAGATCAGTTTGTCGGGATCTATGTAGGGGTTGGCGCTCTGTTCGAAGGGAAGGTTGATATTGAGGCCGACGGATGCTCCGCCGCCCTCCTTGGCCCCTTTGTTGCCCGCCTCCATAATGCCGGGACCGCCGCCGGTGATGATGCCGAAACCGAGCTTGGTGAGCCTGGCGGCAATCTCCACCGCATCTTTGTAGTATTTGTCTTCCGGTTTGGTGCGCGCACTGCCGAAGATGGCCACGCAGGGACCCACTTCGGCGAGCTTTTCGAAACTCTGCACAAACTCGGCCATTATCTTGAATACCGACCAGCTGCTGGTGGTTTTTACATCGTTCCACCATTTGCGGCGGAAGCTCCGCCTGAATATTTCTTCTTCTTGTATCATAGATGCAAACTTAATCATTTTCTTAGTAATTTTGCCAGAAAACGGAGGGAAATGAAGCAATTTCTTTTGGGTATGACGCTGCAGGAGTTGGGCGATGTCGTCTGCTCGCTCGGGATGAAGGGTTTTGTCGCTTCACAGATAGCCGGATGGCTGTATAAGAAGCGCGTCAGCAGCATAGACCAGATGGCCAACCTCTCCAGGGAGAACCGCGCCCGACTGGCTGAAGGATACGAGGTGGGGCACATCTCCCCGGCCGAAGTACTGACTTCGAAGGACGGTACGCGCAAGTATGCCTTCGAGGCGGTGCGTCCGGGACAGTACATAGAGACGGTGATGATTCCCGAGGGCGACCGTGCCACCCTGTGCGTATCGTCGCAGGCGGGCTGCAAGATGGGCTGCAAATTCTGTATGACCGGACGCCAGGGCTTTCACGGAAACCTCTCTGCGCGCGAGATCATAGCCCAGTTTATGGATGTGGATGAGACGGATTCCCTCACCAACGCCGTCTTCATGGGAATGGGGGAGCCGTTGGACAACTGGGACAACGTAAAAAAGGCGGTGGAGATTCTCACGGCAGAGTGGGGCTTCGGTTGGAGTCCCAAGCGGATAACCCTATCCACAATAGGCGATATGGCTACCCTGAAGGAGTTTCTTGACGGTACCCAGTGCCACCTGGCGGTGAGTCTTCACAACCCCTTTCACGAGGAACGGGAGCGGATGATGCCCATAGAGGCCCGCTACCCGCTGCAACAGGTGCTGGAGTTGGTGCGCCGGTACGACTTTTCGGGTCAGAGGAGGGTCACTTTCGAGTATATCCTGTTTGCCGGGGTCAATGACACCAAGCGTCACGCCGATGCCCTGGCCCGGCTCCTCAGGGGGCTTGAGTGCAGGGTCAATCTGATCCGTTTCCACAAGATTCCCGACAGTGACCTGGCGCCTTCTTCGCCCAGCCTGACCGAAGAATTCCAGCGCCGGCTGGCAGCGGCCGGTGTCACCACCACGGTGAGGGCCTCCAGGGGTGAGGATATTATGGCGGCCTGCGGTCTGCTGGCGGGAAAGAATTCAAAAAACTGACAAGGATATGAAGAGAAGATTGGTTTCGGTGATGTTGGTGATGGCCCTTGTGTGCGGCAATGCCCTGGCACAGCGTCCCAAGGTGGGCGTCGTGCTCAGCGGAGGCGGTGCAAAGGGTGTGGCCCATATCGGTGCGCTCAAGGTCTTGGAAGAGTATGGCATACCTATCGATATGATTGCCGGCACCAGTATGGGGGCCCTGGTGGGAGGGCTGTATGCGGTGGGCCATTCCGCCGCCGAACTGGATTCCATAGTTATGGCGCAGGACTGGAACCACGTGATAACGGGGGCTCCGCTACGCGAAGAAATCTCTTTTGAACAGCGTAAGGACGATGCACAATATCTGATAAAGGTGCCGTTCGGTATAGACTGGAGGGCGGCGTTCACGCGCCGCAGCGACAATCCGGACAGTTCCAATCCTCCCTCGGGACGTCCGCGTCGCGGCGGCCATCCGAGGGACTTTTTCAGGTTCGCCCCCGAAGGCGGTGCCAGCGGCATCCTGCCTATGAGCCTTATGGGAGGGCAGAACATCTACAGCCTGCTGTCCGACTGTACCGTGGGCTACCACGACGAGTGCGACTTTGACCGGTTGCCGATACCGTTTTCATGCGTTGCGGTAGACTTGGTCACGGAGAAGGAGGTTGTCTTTGACAAAGGAGTGCTCCCCATAGCGCTGCGTTCGTCCATGGCCATCCCGGGAGTGTTCGCCCCGGTGAAGACCGACGGTATGGTGCTGGTGGATGGCGGACTTAAAAATAATTTCCCGGTGGATGTCGCCCGTGCGATGGGAGCCGATATCGTGATAGGCGTCAAGACTCCCAGCGACAGCGAAGATGTCAATCTTGACGAAGTGTCGGATATGCTGGGCAAGGTCATCACCATAATGATGACTGCCAAGACAGAGGCCGCCCTGGCCGATACTGATATTTTGATCCAGCCTGACATAGAGAACTACGGCACGATGAGTTTCAACACCGAGGCCCTCCGCAGGTTGATTGACAATGGCGAGAAGGCAGCCCGTGAGGCAGCTCCGCAGTTGGAGGAACTGCGCAGGATGCTCGAGGAAAAGGAGCGGGAACACGAAGAGGCCTTCGTGGGCCCGATGCCGGCCGGAAGAGTCGCCACCAAGGCCACCAAACTGCTCGATACGATAGTGCTTTCGTCCATCAAATTCGTGGGCGTCGGCGGCAAGGACGAGGCTTTCATCAGGCGCAAGGCCGGTCTGGAGACAGGCAGGGAGATATCCATTTCGGACATAGAGAATGCGGTGAGCGAATTGTACGCCACCAACGCCTACACATCTGTGGTTTACAGACTTGCAGGCGAGCGCTCGCCTTTTGACCTGACCATAACCCTGGTACCTAACCGCAACAATCTGCTCGGAGTCGGCCTGAGGTTTGATACTGAAGAGATATCGTCTATCCTGATGGATGTCGGCATCAACAACAACAGTCTCTACGGCCACAAGTTCTCACTGTCGGCAAGGCTGGCCAACTACTACCGCTTTGGTGTCGGTTATTCATACCGCGGCCGCAATTATACCAAATTCGACCTGAATTATTCTCTGCGTCACGGCGGTCTGCGACTTTACACCGACGACCGCGACAAATATAACCAGCTGGACTATCTGCAGAACCATTTCGAAGCGGCATTCTCTACCCGCCGTCTGCGGACGCTCCAGATACAGGCGGGCCTCAAAACCGATATTTATTACTACAGGACGCATCTTGCGCAGCCTGGCATATCCACCGTTTACAATACCGACGAAGGGCGTACCATATTCTCCGGTCCTTTTTTCAAGATGGACCTGGACAATCTTAACAACGAGTGGTTCCCCACCAGGGGACAGCGCCTCAGCACCGAGTTCGCCTATATCACCGACTTCTCCGGCAATACGGTATATACTCCCGTGATAGAGGCAGACTTCTCTTACAAGTGGGTGGGCAGCATTGCAGACCGCTTTGCCATATCGCCGTTCGTTCACGCCCGGGTGCTCATAGGGGAGAATATCCCTGCGGTACTGCTCAACTGTTTCGGCGGCACCCAGGAGGGGCGCTATACCGCCCACCAGATTCCGTTCTACGGTACGGTAGGAGCCTTTGCCGCAGACCCCCTGCTGGCGGTGGCAGGCCTGGATCTGAGATATCAGTTATATAAGAGCCACTACGTGATGCTCACCGGCAACTATGTCCGTGACGGCCATAGCCTTGAGAGTTTTGCGTCCGGCAAGGGCTACACCGGCCTCAGGCTGGGCTACGCTTATGACTTCATATTCGGGCCGCTGGAGTTTGACATCAACTGGAGCAGCCTTCAGCGGGGTGTCGGTGTCTATTTGAGCTTAGGGTACTGGTTTTAAAGGCTATGGAGAAGGATAAGATATTGGACCGTATGGCCAAGATCTGCAGCGTAAGGGAATACTGCAAAAGCGAAATCGCCCGTAAGGTGGAACGGCTGAAGGGTGACGACGCTATTGACACGCAAGCGATTATTTCGCAACTTTGCAAGGATAAATATATAGACGAGAACCGTTATGCCGCGGCTTTTGCAAGGGACAAGAGCGCGCTTCAGGGGTGGGGAGAGCAGAAAATTCGCTATGCCCTTGCCGCAAAAGGGCTTACGGACAGTGCAATAGCCTTTGGCCTGGAGCAGGTAGAGCCCCAAAAGGCTCAGAAGAAGATGGAGAGCGTGCTTGCTGCAAAATACCGTGCCCTGAAAGGCGGGGAACGTGAGAAGTTCCTGAAACTTGTCAAATTCGGCGCCGGCCGCGGGTATTCGTATAACCAAATAAAAGCGTTTTATGATAACATCGGACGAGGTTAGTAAAATCGCACAGCGGTTGAAGACGTTGGGGAGGTATCTTTGACATTCCTGCCAAAATAGAGCAGGTAGGGAAGCTGCACGCCACCACTCTGGAGGCTGGCTTCTGGGACGATCCCAAAGAGGCGGAAAAGACCCTCAAGAAGATTTCCGGCATTAAATACTGGACCGACGGATATGCTGCCGCCGAAAGCAAGCTCGCAGACCTTGAGGTTCTGATGGAGTTTGGCGAAGACGCGGCCGATGATGCCCAGAAGGCCTATGACGACCTGGTGGGCAGCGTCGAGGCGTTGGAGATGCGCAATATGCTCTCTGCCGAGGGCGACAATCTGGGCGCGATCCTCAAGATAAACAGCGGCGCCGGCGGCACCGAGTCCTGCGACTGGAGCGCTATGCTGATGCGTATGTACACCCGCTGGGCAGAACGCAACGGCTACAAGGTGGCTGTCGCTGACGTGCTGGAAGGCGAGGAGGCCGGCGTCAAGAGCGTCACGCTGGAGGTAGAGGGAGAATACGCATACGGTTACCTCAAGGGTGAGAGCGGCGTGCACCGTCTGGTTCGGATGTCCCCTTTCAACGCCCAGGGCAAACGCCAGACCTCCTTCTCTTCTGTATTCGTATATCCTTTGGTGGACGACACAATAGAGATAGAGATCAATCCTGCCGATCTGGAATGGGACACCTACCGCAGCAGCGGCGCCGGCGGCCAGAATGTCAACAAGGTTGAGACGGGCGTTCGCGTAAGGCACATCCCCACAGGCATCGTGGTGGAAAATACAGAGACCCGTTCTCAGTTGGACAACCGCCAGAACGCGCTGCGCATCCTCAAAAGCCATCTGTACGATTTGGAGCTGCAGAAACGCCGCGAGAAGCAGGCGGAACTGGAGGGGCAGAAAAAGCGCATAGAGTGGGGAAGCCAGATACGCAACTACACCCTGCAGCCGTTCCGGCTGGTGAAGGATTTGCGTACCGGCTACGAGACCAGCGACACTACCGGAGTTTTAGACGGTGACTTGAATGAGTTCATGAAATTGTACCTCATGCAAAACGGAAATAGTAATAATTAAATATCAATATGGATTATTTTTACGCACCTATGTTTCAGCTCGGCAAGGACACGACCGAGTATTACTGCCTGACAAAAGAGGGCGTCAGCGTGTCGGAATTCGAGGGCCACAAGATTCTTAAAGTGGCACCGGAGGCTCTGGAGGCACTTTCCCATGCGGCTTTCCGCGATGTCAACTTTTTGCTGCGCCGCAGCCACAACCTTCAGGTGGCCTCTATCCTGAATGATCCCGAAGCGACCGAAAATGACAAGTATGTTGCTCTGACGATGCTGCGCAACGCAGAAGTGGCCTGCAAGGGGCAGTTGCCGTTCTGCCAGGACACCGGCACCGCCATCATCCACGGCGAGAAAGGACAGCAGGTTTGGACCGGTTTCTGCGACGAGGAAGCATTGTCAAAGGGTGTTTACAAGACTTATACAGAAGAGAACCT
>CACYEB010000144.1 GCA_902773305.1 uncultured Bacteroidia bacterium | reverse complement strand
CCGTGCACGGATAACGTTTCTCCGAACCAGGAACCGTATACAGTTTCCCGTCTTCATCAAAGGCACTGTCGGCAAACACCACGCTATCCTCCAGAATCTCGACAGGGACCTTCATCATTTCAAAGCTCACGCCCTCGAGTTTTGCATAGCTTGACTCGTACTGGCTTGCCGCAATTTTATCTCGCCGGTTGAATACGGTGACATAGCGTGCCCCCTGCCGAATGGCCGTACGCGCGCAGTCCATCGCCGAATTACCAGATCCGATCACAATTACCCTCTCTCCCAGGCGAAATGCGCCGGGAGAAGCCAGATAGTTGATTGCAAAAGCGACATGGCCGAGGCTCTCACCTTTGATATGCAGACTCTTAGGTTTCCAAAGACCAGCGCCGACGAAAACGCTCTGATATCCGTCGCGGAAGAGGTCGTCAATCGTAATTGCACCACCGATGGTGGTATTCGGCCGAAAACGAATGCCTTTAAGTTCCAGATGGCGGTAGGCAATATCATCCAGTACAGCATCCGGCAGGCGGAAATCAGGAATTCCGTAACGCATAACACCGCCGATCTTGTCCTTGCTGTCAAAGATGGTTACGCCATAACCATAGCGCGCCAATATGATTGCGATGGTCAGTCCAGCTGGTCCAGCGCCGATAATCGCAACCTTTCGACCGTTGGACGGAGCCGGTCCCTTTACCATCTGATTGGCATAAGTAGTAGAAATGTAGTTCTCGATGATTGAGAAGTGAACCGGAACATCCTTGATACCGCGTATGCAGTGGCCCTCGCACTGCTTCTCATGATTGCAAACCAGAGAACAGACCGTAGTGAGTGGGTTGTTTTCAAACAACATCCACCCCGCTTCATTAAGCTTGCCTTCCTTTAGCAAACGGATTACTTCCGGGATATTGGTATGGATCGGGCAGCCCTCCCGACAACGAGGTTTTTTACAGCCAAGACAGCGGTTGGCTTCTTCCATAACATGCAGTGCCATAACGTTTCCTTCCCTATTTGCTCGTGTCCGGGCATTACGCCCGGACACTGCACATTTCTTAAAGTGTCACGCCGTCCTTGAAGATCGCAATCTCACGGGCGCCGTGCTGTTCGGCTTTGGTCTTTTCTCCGCTCGCAACAGCGAGTACGTAATCCAGGAGCCGGTCGCCGGCGTCGTCCAAGCTCTCACCCTCTGCAACACTGCCGGCATTAAAGTCGATCCAGTTCCTTTTCTTTTCAAAGAGCGCCGTATTGGTCGCAATCTTAACCGTCGGAGCCGGAGCGCCAAACGGGGTGCCGCGTCCGGTGGTAAAAAGGATGATATGAGCACCCGCGGCCGTAAGATCAGTTGCAGAAACCAAGTCGTTGCCGGGTCCGGATAGAAGATTAAGGCCCTTTTTTGTTACAGGTTCAGCGTATTCCAGCACGTCTACAACCTGTGCACTGCCGCCCTTTTGTACACATCCGCAAGATTTGTCTTCCAGAGTGGTAATTCCTCCCGCTTTATTACCGGGGCTCGGGTTTTCATAGACTACCTGGCCGTGACTTACAAAATACTCCTTAAAGCGATTGACCATGCGTACCGCTTTGTCAAATACTTCGTCGTTCTCACAGCGTGAGAAGAGGATGTTCTCAGCCCCAAACATCTCTGGTACCTCGGTCAGAACCGTAGAGCCGCCGAGTGCTACCAAGCGGTCTGAAAAACGACCAACAGTCGGATTCGCGGTGATGCCGGACAAACCGTCAGAGCCCCCGCATTTCATACCGATCACAAGTTCTGAAGCAGGTATTGTCTCTCGTTCAAAGCTGCCTGCATAGGCAGCAAGTTCACCAAGGAGCTTCGAACCCACTTCCAACTCATCACTCTCCTGCTGGCACACCAGGAACTTGACACGTTTGTCGTCCCATTCGCCCAGTTCCGCCTTGAATTGTTCCTGTGTCAGGTTTTCACAGCCCAAGCTCAACACCAGCACGCCACCGGCGTTAGGATGTCGAACCAAAGCCGCAAGCAGCTTGCGCGTCTG
>CACYEB010000143.1 GCA_902773305.1 uncultured Bacteroidia bacterium | reverse complement strand
GCGCTTACCGCTACCGGGCGGCTCTCCAGCGTCAGGCCCAATCTCCAGAATATTCCGGTAAGGACCTCGCTGGGACAGGAGATCCGTCGCGCCTTTGTACCAGGGGCAGACTGGATTGTGGCGGCCGATTACTCCCAGATAGAGCTCCGTATTATGGCGCACCTGTCCGGCGACCCTTCGCTGGTTGCCGACTTCGCCACAGGCGACGACATCCACGCCGCCACCGCCGCCAAGATTTTCAGAGTGCCTGTTGCCGAAGTCACCAAAGACCAGCGCCGACAGGCCAAGACTGCCAATTTCGGCATAATGTACGGCATCTCATCGTTCGGCCTGGCACAGCGGCTGGGTATTCCCCGTACCGATGCCAAAAACCTGATAGAAGACTACTACCGCACATTCCCCGGCATCCGTACCTACATAGACTCCGTCATCGCGCAAGCCCGAGAAAAGGGTTACGTGGAAACCCTGTTCGGCCGGCGGCGCTACCTTCCCGACATCAATTCCAAAAATTTCACGGTACGCAGCCTTGCTGAGCGGAATGCGGTCAACGCCCCTATCCAGGGGAGCAGCGCAGATATCATCAAACTTGCCATGATAGCCGTTGACAGACGTCTCAAAGAAGACGGGTACCGCAGCCGTATGGTGCTGCAGATTCACGACGAACTGCTGTTTGATGTCTATGAGGACGAGCGGAAGGCTCTTATGAGGATGGTAGTCGAACAGATGCAGAACGTCTGCAAGCTGGCCGTCCCCGTAGTAGTGGACTGCAACGCCGGCAAGAACTGGCTGGAGGCACACTAGATGGAAGAACTGCTGAAATATTTTCCCGGTCTGGACGACTGTAGGCGCGAACGGTTTGCTGCGCTGCAGTCCCTGTATGCCGACTGGAACTCCAAGATTAACGTTATTTCACGCAAGGATATGGAGTGCTTCTACCTTCATCACGTGCTGCACTCCCTGGCCATTTCCGCCGCATTTGATTCATCCCTCGCCCCTGCCGGACAGACCTTTCTGGACGTGGGCACCGGCGGCGGTTTCCCCGGAATTCCGCTGGCAATCTTTTACCCCGGAAATAAGTTCACCCTTTGCGACTCGATAGGCAAGAAAATCAAGGTGGCAAGCGCTGTGGCCGAAGCTCTCAATCTGGAGAATGTCACTTGTGTGAACGCCAGGGCCGAATCGCTGGAAGGTCCCTTTGACTGGGTGGTCTCCCGCGCCGTGACCTCGATGGAGAGGTTCCTTCCCTGGGTGAGGGGCAAATACTCCAAGGGAATCATCTGTCTCAAAGGGGGTGACGTAGAACACGAACTGGATGTCTGCTCGGCACGTCGCATCCTTGATCCCAAAAAGGTGATGATCAGCGATATAAGTCTGTTTTTCAAGGAGGATTGGTTTGAAACCAAAAAAGTTGTGGTCATAGCGAAATAATTTTTGGTAATTTGCTCAAGACTATTTACTTTTGCAGTCCCAAAATTTCGAAATAATAAATTAATACGATATGAAACGCACATTTCAGCCCTCTATCCGCAAGCGTCGCAACAAACACGGTTTCCGCGAGCGTATGTCCACTCCCAACGGCCGCCGCGTGCTTGCTTCACGTCGCCGTCACGGTCGCAAGAAACTCACCGTTTCCAGCGAGGACAGGTTCTAATCAAATCACGGCGCGCAAAAAATAGAGGCCCAATGGGTCTCTTTTTTTGTGCCCGATATTTTATATCTTTGTGACTGTTATGGCTACTCTCAAAGACAAACCGTTGCTGCGCAATTTCATATGGGGCATAATCGCCGTCATAGCGATGGTGTTCGCGCTGCAGTTGATGCTGGCGCTGTTCACCCGGCACAACAAGGAACTCACGGTTCCCGACTTCACGGCGCTCGATATGCAAACCGTTAATCAAGTCGCCAAAAGCCTCCACCTCAGGGTCGAGGTCGCCGACTCTGTGTTTATCAAACATCTGCCCCTAGGGGTAGTGTTTTCCCAGAATCCTATGGCAGGGAGCAGGGTTAAGAAGAACCGCCGCATATTCGTCACGATAAACTCTACCGTTCCCCGGATGGTCTCGGTACCTTCCGTGATCGGTTATTCACTGCGGCAGGCTGCGGCGGAGCTCGCAGCCAACGGCCTCGCCGTGGGCAAGCTCACCTATGTCAGCGACATCGCCACCAACAATGTCCTGCGCCAGCAGATCGGCGGCAGAGATGTCCCTGCCGGCCGAAAGCTTGAGACAGAAAGCAAGATTGACCTGGTGCTTGGACTTAACGAAGAAGACAATTCCACCGACGTCCCCAACCTCAAGGGATTCACAGGTGCCGTCGCCTCGTCAACCATCATAGAGAACTCGCTCAATGTTGGCAAGGTCCGCTACGACGACAGTGTCAAGAACTATGCTGACAGCCTGCACGCCGTGGTTTACAGCCAGTCTCCCGGTGCCTCCGCCCACGTGGGTATGGGCCGGAGCGTGGACATCTACCTCACCGTAAATCCAGATAAAATCAAATAGATGGCCGAAGAGGACCTGATAGCGGAAGAACTTGAGCAGCAAGAAGAAGACCAGCAGCTGTTCGAGCACTACCGCTTCGTGGTGGACAAGGGACAGGCTCCCCTGCGCATTGACCGCTACATCGTCAGCAAGATGGAGCAGACCTCCCGCCACCGCATACAGCTGGCGCTTGAAGCGCAGTACGTCCGTGTCGGCGGCCGTCCCGTCAAGGCCAACTACAAGGTAAAGCCCGGTGACGTCATCACAATAATGCTGCCATATCAGCGGCGCGGATTCGAGGTCCATCCGGAACCGATTCCGCTGAATATAGTCTATGAAGACGACGACTTGCTGATAGTGAACAAGCCGGCCGGGATGGTGGTTCACCCCGGTTTCGGTCATTTTTCCGGAACCCTGATAAACGCCCTCGCCTACCATCTGGGCATCAGCCAGGATGTCGATGCAGCCGACGAGCGGATGGGGGTACTGGTGCACCGCATCGACAAGGATACCTCTGGCCTGCTGGTGGTGGCCAAGAACGAACTTTCCCAACTGAAGCTCGCCGGGCAGTTTTTCGAACATACCATAAAGCGCACATATTGGGCGCTGGTGTGGGGCAATGTCGCTTCAGACTCGGGTACCATAGAAGGTAATATAGGCCGCGACCCGTCCGACAGAATGCGGTTCAAAGTGTTTGCCGACGGTTCTGCCGGCAAGACCGCAGTCACCCACTACCGTGTTCTGGAGCGTTTCGGCTACACCACCCTTGTTGAATGTAACCTGGAAACGGGCCGCACCCACCAGATCCGCGTCCATATGAATTATATAGGGCATCCGCTTTTCAATGACGACCGATACGGAGGCGACAGGGTGCTCAAGGGTCCCATTTACGCAAAGTACAAGCAATTCATCGACAACTGCTTCCAGATTATGCCCCGCCAGGCGCTGCACGCAAAGACACTGGGATTCATACACCCGGGGAGCCGCAAAGAGGTCTTCTTCGACAGTGATATCCCGGACGATTTCAGCGCGCTGCTTGTAAAATGGCGCAGTTACTCCACAGGCCGGGATATATTAAGAAGCGTTCAGGAAGAGGAGTCCTAGCTTTTTACAATCCTGTCGGCGTGGGCCTCGACAAACTTCTTCCAATTTGTTGAGGCTTTGGTATCACTCATAGGATTGGTAAGTTGGTAGAAGTGGCACATCGCGATAGCGATGGCATCGCTCGCGTCCAGGTACTTGATGTCCAGTTTCACGTCCATTGTACGCTCGAGGATTTCTTTTACCTGCTCTTTGCTTGCGGCCCCCTTACCCGTGATGGCCATCTTTACCTTGCGCGGAGCATATTCAAAGATAGGGATATTCCTGTGAAGCGCGGCAGCGATGGCTGCACCCTGTGCGCGGCCGAGTTTGAGCATCACCTGCGGGTTCTTGCCGTAGAAGGGCGCTTCGATGGCAAGGTCGTCGGGCTTGTACTGGTCGTAGAGTTCTCCCACCTCGATAAAGATACGGCGCAGTTTCTCGAAATGGTCCTTCTCCTTGCGCAGGTCAATTATGCCAAGATCCACAAAGTGGACCTTCTTGCCATCCACAAGAATGACCCCATAGCCCATAATGTTGGTGCCGGGGTCTATCCCCATTATGACTCTCTGGCCCTGTCTCTGCATTTAGTCAATGATATCGAAGCCTGTCCACTTACGCAGGACTTCGGGCACCTTGATGCCCTCTGCAGTCTGGTTGTTCTCGAGCAGGGCGGCAACTATACGCGGGAGTGCAAGCGAACTGCCGTTGAGCGTGTGGGCCAGCTGTATCTTGCCGTTCTCGTCTTTATAGCGGAGTTTGAGGCGGTTTGCCTGATAGGACTCGAAGTTGCTCACCGAGCTGACCTCCAGCCAGCGCTTCTGAGCGGCACTGAACACCTCAAAATCGTAAGTGATTGCCGATGTAAAACTCATATCGCCACCGCACAGGCGCACGATCCTGAACGGCAGGCCAAGGCTTGCCACCAGTTTTTCTACGTGAGCCACCATACCGTCCAGCGCTTCATACGACTTCTCAGGCAGACTCAACTGTACGATTTCCACCTTGTCGAACTGATGCAGGCGGTTCAGGCCCCGGACATCCTTTCCGTAACTGCCGGCCTCGCGACGGAAGCAGGGAGTATAGGCGGTCATCTTCACGGGGAAGTCTTTCTGGCCAAGGATCACGTCACGGTAAATGTTGGTAACGGGAACCTCTGCGGTGGGCACCAGATAGAAGTTATCCACGGTGGCGTGATACATTTGGCCCTCCTTGTCGGGCAGCTGGCCTGTGCCGAATCCGGAGGCCTCGTTCACCATTACGGGCGGCTCCACTTCAAGATATCCGGCGGCGCTGTTGAACTCCAGAAAATAGTTGATAAGGGCGCGCTGCAATTTGGCTCCCTTGCCTTTGTAAACGGGGAAACCGGCTCCGGTGAGTTTCACGCCCAAATCGAAGTCTATAATGTCATACTTGGCGGCAAGTTCCCAATGCGGCAGAGCCTTCTCGCCGAGTTCGGGAATCTTACCCTCCATCTTCACAATGACATTGTCGTCTGCATTCTTGCCTTCCGGGACTTGGGCGCACGGGAGGTTGGGCAGCAGCACCAAAAGATCATTCTGCTGCTTCTCTGCCTGGGCCATCTTCTCTTCCAGAGCCTTTGACTGCCCTTTCAGGGCTGCTACCGAAGCCTTGGCTGCATCGGCCGCCTCGCGGTTACCGGCCTTCATCAGGGCCCCGATTTCCGCCGCCTTCGCCTTCTGCTGCTGCAGCAAGGCATCCATCTCGCTCTGCGCGGCGCGGCGCTGCTGGTCGCAATCAAGTATCTTTGCAACAATCTCCCTGGCGTCAAAGTTTTTGACAGCCAGCCGTTCCACAACAAATTCGGGCTTTTCCCTGAGAAGTTTAAGTGTAAGCATTATATCAAATAAAATAATAATCTTTAACAGTCTGCAAATATAGCAAATATAAGCTACATTTGTAATAGATATCGTTTGACAACCATTATGGAAATGAAGTTTTGCCAGAGCTGCGGAATGCCGCTCACAGAAGAAATGCTCGGCACCGAGGCCGACGGCAGCAAAAACCCCGACTACTGCGTCTATTGCTATAAGGACGGCGCCTTTACACAAGACTGCACAATGGACGAGATGATCGAGTTCTGCTCGCAGTTTGTGGACGAGGTCAACAAGAATATGCCCAAACCTATGACCAAGGAAGAATACAAGCAGATGATGCACCGGTTCTTCCCTACGCTTAAGCGCTGGCGCAAATAGTGGAAACAGACAGGATTATCCTCCGCCCCTGGCGCGAGAGCGATGCCGAATCGCTGTTCAAGTATGCCTCCGATCCCGAGGTGGGGCCGCGTGCGGGCTGGCATGCTCACAAGAGCGTTGAAGAAAGCCGTGGGATTATCCGTACTGTTTTCGGCGGCGAGGGTATGTGGGCGATAGTTCTTAAAGCCACCGGCGAGCCTGTCGGATGTGCCGGATACCTGCCATCGTCACATTCAAACCTGCAAATCCCTGAAGACCAGTGCGAGGTGGGCTACTGGATTGCCCGCCCTTTCTGGAACAAGGGCCTTTGCACCGAAGCACTCCGCCTGGTAGTCGATTACTGCTTCAATGTAAAGGGGTTCTCCATACTCTGGGGCGACTATTTCCCGGAGAATCCCGCATCAGGCAGGGTTATGGAAAAATGTGGCTTTGTGGACACAGGCCGGCAAGTCCTCTGCCCGAACCTGACCGTGGGAGCCGACCGCCCCGTGCGGGTAATGCGACTTGACAGACCTCTCGGCCGCGAGTAGTGGTCCGGAGAATGGGACACCTCTCGCAGTTGTAACACAAAAGCAAAGCGACTTATATGAATATACTCCTCTCAAAGATGATGTCTCACGCAGACCCGTCGCAAGTTGCCGGGCTTTCCCGTTTTTTCAAGACCGGGCCGGGGCAATATGGCGAAGGAGACCGGTTCCTGGGTATCAAAGTGCCGGTAACAAGGGCAGTGGTTAAGGAATGCTGGCGTGAGGTCGACCGTCAGGTTCTGGAAGAATGCATTTGCAGCGAATACCACGAGGTTCGGCTGGCCGCACTGCTGTCGCTGGTGGAGATCTTCCGCAATGCCGGCAAGCGGCACGCTGTTATTCAGAATAAGTCGGGTGCCGGTGCAATGAACCGCATCTCCAGGGAGGAGTGTGTCCGCTTCTACCTCTCCCATACCGGCCGCATCAACAACTGGGACCTGGTGGACCTCTCCTGCTACCCATTGCTTGGAGAGTGGCTACTGGACAAGAACCGCAAACTTCTGTATGACATGGCGGAGAGAGGCGCCACCATCTGGGAGCAACGCATCGGGATAGTAAGCACAATGACCTTTATCAGGCACGGTCAGTTGGATGACACCTTTGCCATATCCGACATCCTGCTGCACCATCCCCACGACCTTATCCACAAAGCGGTCGGCTGGTTGTTGAGGGAAGCGGGCAAACGCGACAGACAGGCCCTTACCGCCTTCTTGGAGCCTCGTTATATGACGATGCCCCGGACCATGCTCCGCTATGCGATAGAAAAATTCCCGGAAGCAGAACGGCAGCGATATCTCTTGAGGACAGGCCACCTCAATTAAAAAAAATGGACGGCAATCAAACTTGCCATCCATCTGTACGTACGGAAAAAGACCCTGTCTTTACGCCTCTGCGCCCTTCTGTGCGGGGATTACAGATACGTAGGACTTGTTCTCGCGGGTCTTCTTGAATGCCACTGTGCCATCGACCAACGCATAAAGAGTATGGTCTCTGCCCATTCCGACGTTCTCGCCGGGATTGTGTACAGTGCCTCTCTGACGCACCAGGATATTGCCAGCCTTGGCAACCTGTCCGCCAAACAACTTAACGCCCAAGCGTTTGCTTTCCGATTCACGGCCGTTCTTGGAACTACCGACACCTTTTTTGTGAGCCATAGTCTAATGTGTTTTAAGCGATTTCGTCTATTTGAAGTTTAGTAAGATACTGACGGTGACCGTTTTTCTTAGTCATACCTTTACGGCGGATCTTGTGGAAGACGATAACCTTGTCAGCTTTGCAATGCTCCATAACGGTAGCCTTGACAGTAGCACCGGCCACGTAAGGTGAGCCGACCTGGACAGCCCCTTCGTTGTCGATAAGGAGCACCTTGTCAAAATTCACGTTTGAATCAACCTCTGCGGCGAGGCGGTTCACGAAAATCTTGCTGCCCTTCTCTACTTTGAACTGCTGTCCTGCAATATCAACGATTGCGTACATAAAATAATTTTTAAAAAATTATTAGCCGTAAGCGGATATTATACGTTAAATATCTCTTTGTCAATAGCTTATCGACTGTCTATTAACCCTTAAGGGACTGCAAAGATACGATAATTATTTGAATTGCAAAATTATTCTATATACATTTGTAACACTCTTGTTATCCAGAGAATATGGTTTCATATTTCGACAGCCTGCACCCTGCCCACCGCGACAAATTGATATTCCGTCCCGAAGAAACCAATCAACTTGCACGGCAGATTAAAGAAAGAAAATTCACCACCCTCTATGCCGCCCCCGGGTTCGGCAAGAGTATCCTGGTGAACAAGGCTCTGTCACTGCTCAGGGAACAGGGTCACCCAACAGCCGTCGTAATGCTTGACCTGTTCAACATTACCTGTACACAAGCCCTGGCAAAACTCTACGCCGGCGCCTTCAAAAGATATGTAGACGACTATAACAAGGAAGCCCTGCTGCCCATAAGCATAGATTTCGGCAATGTGAGCCTCCCCCTTGCGATAAACCTGCCCAACCTGCTCGCCAGCGTTACCGACATCAACTTTGTGGTTTATTTCAAGGAGTTCCAGAACATACTTGAGATGGACGACGGCGAGATGGTGCTGAAACTGATGGAAAAAGAATTCGAGGGTCACAGGGACGTGGCATATATCGTCACCGGAGAGCAGACCAACAAAATGAAGTCCATTTTCGAGAAGCGCAAATTCTTTTATCGGATAAACTGCAACATCCCGCTTGGGCCACTCCCCAAGAAAGACTGTGTGACATACCTCAGGAACGGGTTCCTGCTCTCCGGAAAAGATCTGGAGGCGGAGACTGCCGACGCCATATACAAGACCGCCGGCGGATATCCGAAAATCATCAACCGGCTGGCAGCGCTATGTGATGCCCAGGCACTGGGATACATCAACAAACGCATACTGCGCGGTGCCGTAGAGACATATTTCAACGACAACGAGGCGGCGTACAGATTCGTGGTGGGCAACCTGACGGCAAACCAAATCAACTTCCTTAAAGCGGTGTGCGACGGAGTCGCCAAATTCAGTTCGGCCGAGATACTCAAGAAATACAGGCTGAACAGCAGTGCAAACGTCTTCCGCCTCAAGGAAGCGTTGTCCAGAAAAGAGATTGTAACTTTCGATGCAGACGACAGGGCGTCGGTAATTGACCCGATGTTTGAACACTGGCTTAAAGAACGATATTTCAAATGAAAAAACTTGTGGTACTTACGGGCGCCGGAGTAAGCGCCGAGAGTGGCATCAGCACATTCCGTGACAGCAACGGACTATGGGAAAACTACAACGTGGCCGACGTGGCCACCATAGAGGGATGGTGGCGCAACCGTGCCCTGGTGCTGGAATTCTACAACCAGCGCCGCGCCGAGTTGGCCGACAAGAAGCCCAACGAAGCCCACAGGCTGATCGCTGCACTGGAAAAGGATTTTGACGTTACGGTGGTCACACAGAATATCGACAATCTGCACGAGCAGGGTGGCAGTTCCAGGATAATCCATCTTCACGGTGAGTCCACCAAGGTGCGTCCCGAAGACTGTGACCAGGACTGCAAGACCATTGACGTAGGTTACAAACCGGTCAATCTGGGAGACTGCGACAGCCGGGGCGTGCAACTCAGGCCCAACATAGTATGGTTCGGCGAGGCAGTACCCAAATTCGACACTGCGGCACGGATTGCCTCCGAAGCCGACATTATGCTGATCGTAGGCACCTCCCTGCAAGTCTATCCCGCAGCCGGTCTGGTCCAGTATGCCCGGCCCGGCATCCCGATATATCTCATAGACCCCAAACCCATCCCTCTGAATATGAAAGGCTTCACCCAAATCACCGACGTTGCCACCAGGGGAATGGAGCGCTTTATGGAAATTGCAGAAAAATTGAAATAATCAAACGACAGCGATATGACTGAGAAAATCTACAGACTGATGAATGACAACGCGTGGGCGCGTTGGGGGGCACTGGTACTGATTGCCTCAATGATGTTTTTTGCCTATATGTTCGTGGACGTCATGTCCCCGCTCAAAAGTATGATCGAAGCCGAGAGAGGCTGGAGCAGTTCCGTATTCGGCACGTACGCCGCCAGCGAGTTCATACTGAATGTTTGCGGCTTCCTGATTCTGGCAGGTATCATCCTGGACAAGATGGGAGTCCGGCACACCGGTGTCTTGTCGGCATCACTGATGGTAGTGGGCGCCTGCATTAAATATATCGGCATCAGCGACTGGTTCCAGGCTACTTCTTTCTGCCAGTGGCTGAACAGCTGGTGGACCGCCCTCCCCGGCAGCGCTAAAATGGCTTCGCTTGGATTCATGATATTCGGATGCGGCTGCGAGATGGCAGGGACAACCGTTTCGAAGGCCATTGCCAAGTGGTTCAAAGGCAAGGAGATGTCGCTTGCAATGGGCATCGAGATGGCCATCGCCCGTCTGGGCGTATTTGCGGTGATGTGGATTTCTCCTCTCATCTACAATAAGTTCGGCACCGTTGTGGCACCCCTCGCCTTCTGCGCTGCCCTACTGTTCATCGGCCTCATATTCTTCATTGTCTTTACCGTGATGGACCGCAAGCTGGACAGCCAGTTGGTAGCCGCCGGCCTGATGGCCTCCGAAAAGAGTCCCGAAGACGAATTCCACGTGAGCGACCTTAAACAGATCTTCTCCAGCAAGATGTTCTGGATCGTAGCCCTGATGTGCGTGCTCTACTACAGCGCCATCTTCCCTTTCCAGCGTTACGCCCCCAACTATCTTGAAAGCACCCTGGGCATAGATGCCGGAACCGCTGCGCACCTGTTCAGCTTCTTCCCCATCCTGGCTATGGCCCTGACCCCGTTCCTGGGCGGGTTCATCTCTTTCAAAGGCAAGGCTGCAAGTATGCTGCTGATAGGCTCGCTGATTATGGTTGCCTGCCACCTGAGCTTTGCCCTGCTGCTGCCGGCTTTCCCCAGCAAATGGCTGGCCATCACGCTGATATTGATTCTTGGCGTAAGTTTCTCCCTGGTTCCCGCAGCCCTTTGGCCGTCAGTGCCAAAGATTATAGACGAGAAGGTGCTTGGAAGTGCCTACTGCCTCATTTTCTGGGTTCAGAACATAGGTCTCTGTCTGGTGCCCCTGCTCATCGGAATAGTCCTTGACCGCACCGGAGGATATCTGGCCCCAATGCTGATATTCACATCGTTCGGCATTTTGGCATTTATATTTACCTTTATGCTCAAGATCGAAGACAAGAAAAAGCACTACGGTCTCGAGCTTCCCGAAGTCAAACACTAACCTTTCTGTATTAATACTGACAATATGAAAAGACTATTATCTGCTGTCGCAGCCCTCGTCCTGACAGCCCTCATTTCTACATCCTGCGGTATTACGCAAGGCATTGCCGGTATAGGTTCCGGCAGCGGCAACACTTCCGGCAGAGCCCTCACGGCGCTGCTCAGCCAGTATCTGAAAGACGGCAGGCTGGACACCTCGAATCTTTCCACCCTGATCAATCTGGCCACCCTGGCATCCAGTATCCAGGGCCTCAAGGGCAACAGCAACAATAAAAACGTCCTTACAGACTTCGCCCAGGGCCTGGTAACCGGTTCCAACAACCGTATAAGTCCCGCCAACAGCTCTACGGTGACCACCATCCTGGCCAATCTGGCCAACAATGTGGACCTTTCGTCTCTGGGAACACTGCTGACCCGTTCTTCAGAGGTATCCAAAGAAGAGGCCCGGAACCTGGCTGCCACACCTGAAGTAGCCTCTGCCGCAAGTGTCGCAAACAGCATCTTCAAGCTGATGGACACCGGCAAATAATGGACAGGTCCGTTTTATCCGCAATCGGCAGCGTGCTCCTGTGCGCATTTACCGCTTGCTGCGGCAGGCCGGCCGTGCCCGAGTTGGACTATGTAAAACTTAACGCACAGGCAGCCGAAGAGTATCTTCGGCCAGTCCATCCCGGCATCAGGGGGCAGGTCCCCTTCTGGAACGGGTATTCGTTCAAGTTCATTTACGCTCCTTCGTTTGATTTTGACGATGTCGAAGGTGCTGCCGGCTACCTGTACACGATATCCTCCGGAGAAAGATCATATTCTTTCAATGCTGCAACCCCCCGCGATCCCCTCTCCCCAGTCTGGGACCAAATTCCGGTGGGCCCGGCCTCGCTTTGCGTGCAAGCCCTGGATGCCGACGGCAACCCGTTGGGCGAGCCCCTGAACCGGTCTTTCGAACGGGACAACCCGTTCCAAGGTCCCTATGAGCCGGCCCCCAGAGGCTACCGCGAGGCTGCCTTGATGGCTGCAACATTTATCCACAACAGCCCGGTTGCCCAGGGATGGCTCCGGGACGGTGCAAAGCCCAGTCTCCGATACCAGCTCAACTGCTACCCAAACAAGATATGGGGCGGTACCATACAGATTGAATGTTTCATTGCCGGGAATATACCGTCCCTCAAAGACGAGGCGCTCAAAGTGGCCCGCACGGCGGCGGATGCCCTTATTGCCAACTCCCAGCCTGCAGACGGCCCCCTGCCCTTCTTTCCCCCGACCTACTACGGAAGCGGAACAGACACGCTCGTCTGGTATATCCAGCGCGTCATAGACCGGAACCGCGACTACACGATGTTTGCCGACGCCGTTATGGCCGCCGACGCACTGCTTGACCTCTATGACACGACCGGCGATAAGAAATACTTCGACCACGCCCGCCGCATCGCCGAGACCTACCGCGACCTGCAGGCAGAGGACGGATCGTGGCCCGTCAAGGTCAACAAATATACCGGCGAACCCATCACCGACGCCCGCTGTATGCCCACAAGCATACTTCAGTTGGCACAGCGCCTGCACGACCGATATGGGGTAAGGGGATTTGAGAAGATGATATCCACGACCGAGACCTGGCTCTGGGAAAACACCATCTCCAATTTCAATTTCAACGGCCAGTTCGAAGATGTGAATGTGGCCGACAAGGCGGCTTACCAAAACCTGACCAACTGCATAGCGGTGGACTGCATAGATTACCTGCTGCACAAGCCTCATCCGTCAAAGAAGGAGATATCGGCCTGTATCGAAATGGCCCGCTTTGCAGAGGACCAGTTCACACGGTGGCACTCCCCGGTAGCCGAAGACGCCGATGCCGTCACAGGCGATGAGTTCACCACCCCGTTCGTATATGAACAGTATTCTTTCCGGTGCCCCATAGACGCCAGCACAGTGGGTGTGGCAAATGCCTGGATGAACATCTACGAAGCGACCGGTGATGCCCTGGCGCTGGCCAAGGCCAAGGCGCTGGTGGACAGCATCGTCAAGATCCAGGATCCGGAATGTGGCTGCATCCCCACATCTCTGTACCAAGACGCGCAGGTCGATATCAGCGAGCACTGGGTCAACTGCACCTACAGCAGCATCCAAAAACTTATACGCCTCGATAACATCTTGAATTCAAAATAAAACAAACTATACTATGAAAAGATACCTCCTTTTGATATCCTTCGTTGCCGTACTGTGTATGGCAGGGTGCAAGCCCGGCAGCAAAGGTCTGCCATTTATGGACTATGACGTGCTCAACACCCGTGCCGCAGAGGAATATCTGCAGCCTGTCCATCCCGGAGTACGCGGCGAGGTTCCTTTCTGGAACAAATATGCCTTCAAGTTTACCTACGCTCCCGCCTTCGACTTCGATGACGTGGAGGATGCTGCCGCCTACGTTTTCACGGCGACAGGCGGTGACACCACCCTCTTCTTTACCAGCGACACGCCGCGAGCCGCACTTACCCCCGTCTGGAAAGAGCTGCCGTTCGGCAAAATCATCCTCAGCGTGCAGGCTGTCGATGCCGGGCGGGAGAATGTTGGAGAGGCCCAAGTGAGGGAGTTCACGAAAGACTATCCGTTCATAGGTCCTTACGAATCGGTATCGGACGACTACTCCGGAGCGGCCTTGAAGGCAGCGGAATATATCCACAACAGTCCGATAGGCCAGTTGTGGCTGGCAAGCGCCGAGCCCAATCTGGGCTATCGCTTCAACTGCTACGCCTGCAAAATCTGGAGCGCAATCGTGCAATGCGAATGCTTCCTGGCCGCCCACAACAAAGAGCTCAAAGACGATGCACTCACTGTTGCCCGCAACGCAGCAGCGGCGCTTATGAAGTATGCCCGCCCCGAAGGCGAGCCCCTTGCCTATTTCCCGCCAACCTATTTTCACGGCGAAGAAGGACAGGGCATCGCGGGCGTTCTGGAGCGCAACAAAGAGACTACGATGTTCGTAGAGGCGGTCTGCGCCGCCAAGGCCCTGCTGGACCTGTACGACGTCACAAAAGATAAGCAGTATCTCGATTTTGCCTGCCACATTGCCGGGACCTACCGCAGCCTGCAGGCAGAAGACGGTTTCTGGCCAATGAAGGTCAACTATTACACCGGTGAGCCCACCATTCCCGCCCCGTGTATGCCCACCACCATCCTGCAGCTGGCCCAGCGGCTCAAAGACCAGTATAAGGTCAAGGGTTTTGAGGATATGGTTGCCAAATCCGAAGCCTGGCTTTGGGACAACCCCCTGGCCACTTTCAACTTCAACGGGCAGTTCGAAGATGTGAATGTAGAGGGCCACGCTCCGTTCCAGGATCTGACCAACTGTGTCGCAGTGGATTGCATAGACTATCTGCTGGCCAAACCCAAGCCCAGCCAGAAAGAGATTGATATCTGCTTTGAGATGGCCCGCTTTGCCGAGGACCAGTTCACCTGCTGGAATTCACCGCTGGATGTTGCCAGGGAAGGCCAGATGGAGGCCATTCCCTTCGTATACGAGCAGTTCGATTTCCAGGTGCCGGTGGACCACAGCACCGCCGGCGTTGCCATGGCCTGGATGAGAGTATATCAGCACACCGGCGACCTTCTGGCACTTGCCAAGGCCAAGACACTGGTGGACAGCATTGTCAGGGTTCAGGAAGAAAACGGCCGTATCCCCACGGTGATGTTCGACAGCAACCCTGAAGAGTTCAACGGCATCTGGGCAAACTGCACCTGGCAGAGCATCACTGCCCTGATGCGGTTCGCAGATTTGGCCAAATAGAAAGATCTACCAGAAATAGATGCTTTTGCCGCTGGGCTGGAACCAATAGATCCAGGCCTCGTAGAACTCCAGGTCGTTGAACGGACCTACCGTGTCCGTCTCCTCGTCGTGGAAGCAGTAATAGTAGTGCAGTCCGGTCCAATACCTGTCGGCCGAGTAGAAATGCTGGGTG
>CACYEB010000142.1 GCA_902773305.1 uncultured Bacteroidia bacterium | reverse complement strand
CAGGAAGTATGGTACGGAACCTGCTGGGATGACCACGACAAGGACAATCTTCCCACGGTAAAGTGGACCTCCGACAATGAGGCCGTTGCAGCTCCGGAAGGCGGAAGCGGCAATGTCATCAGGGCGAACGGCCCCGGCAAGGCGACGATATCCGGTAAGGATGCAAGCGGTGGACAGATTTCGTTCATCGTAAACGTAGAGAACGCCACCGACAAGGTGTACGACGATTACCTGCCCGGCATCGCCCTTGTAAACTGCCACGATGATAGCGCTATATGGAAATGGGGCGGTCAGGATGGCTCTGCTGGAGGATATGAGCTAACTGACGGTTACGTTGAAGGAACCCAGTGCAAAGGTGCCACCGTTACCGGTTATAAGATTGCAGAGGTTTTCTTTGACAAGAGGATGGACGTTTCTTCCGTCAAGAACCCCGCCCTGTTCATCAGGATGTACATCGACGATGTTTCCAAGTTCATCACCATGGATACAGGCCCTCACGGAGAGCCTATCGTTGAGCTTAGAAGCACCGATGCCCTGGGTAAATACGAAGAGGTCGGTACCCGCGTTTTCTGGTCTCTTACGGATATCTTTACCAATATGGACGATGCGACGGAGAATGCAAAGCAGACCCTGCATTCCGGTTGGAACAATATCGTGCTTCCGTTCGACAGGGCTCAGCAGTGGGGATTCAACGATGATTACAATACCACTAACCTCACTTATTTCAGATTCCACCAAATGTACAAGAAAGGGACCATTTACAATCCCGACTACAAGCCGACTGTGTTCAAGTTCGACCAGATCCGCATTATAGACTGGACCGAGTTTGATAATTGCGACAACTTTGCAATGTGGCGCGACCGCCCCGCCCAGCAGAACCAGTACAATTATGTGGACGACACCGAGGGGAAGGTTGAGGGCAGAAGTTGCATCACCTGCGAGGATGTCCTGATGAACGGTATCAGCAGCTATCGTCTGGAAATGTGGCCTGGCCTGGAGTACGTCATGCCGGCAGTGTACACTCCGGAAGACCTTGCATTCCAGTGCAAATTGTATCTGGATGATGCGGAACTATTTACTAAATACTGGAACCTGGATTTTGAAATCGCCAGCGAATTCACACCGGATGATAATGGATTCGACATCGGGTTTGGTCCCAGCGGAGAACCCTGGCCTGTTACCCTGCACGACGGTTGGAATACCATCAAGTTCAACTTTGCAGATTATATGACACAGCCCTCCGATACCGGAACCCGTCCTTACAAGTTCTGGGGAGGAGAGGAGTTCAACCCCCGAAAGTTCACTTATTTCCGTCTGGTATTTACCCCCATCGACCAGCCGAAAGCCCTGGTGACTTACCACACCTTCAAAATTGACGATATACGCATCGTCAGGAAGTAGCCCCTTTTATATGACTTTAACAGGGAGCGGCTTTGCGGCCGCTCTCTTTTTTTGTTTTTTCCATCAGGAAAGGCTAAATTCGTCAATCGATTAATCAATTACGAGCCATTATGAAGTCCATAAACAAACCACTGCTGCTGGCGATGGCGCTTCTTGCGGTGCCGTATGCTGCCTCTTGTACTAAAGTGATACACGAGACAATAGACAAGACCGTCTATATAGAGGTCCCCGCAGAGACCGAAGACGGAGACAGACTGTTCGCATATTCTATTCAGGCATTCGACGTGCTTCCCACCAATTCTGCCGCAGAGAACAAGGTCCGTCTCCAGAACGCGATTGACTGGGCCAGTGCACGCGGTGCGGCACTCTGGGTAGAGCCTGTCGAAGGCGGATATCCAGTGCAGAGCGGCATCACCCTCAAGAAGAATGTCTCCCTGATCGGAGTGCACGGTCCCACCGGACGCGGTACCGTGAAAGACGGCAAGCCCACCGGTTCGCTGTTTGTCATAAGCGACAAGACCCACCCTTTCATAACCGTGCAGAGCGCCACCCAGATAAAGGGTTGCCAGTTCTATTATCCGGAGCAGGGATTCAACGATGCAAGCAAGATAATCGAGTATCCTCCGACCATCCAGGTGTCCCAGGAGCAGGCGGTACACGGGGTGACGCTGCAGAATCTGACCTTCTACGGATGCTATTTCGCTATGGACTTCAGGGCGCAGCAGGCGCATCCATGCGAACAGATACTGTTCGAGCACTGCTACGGCTATCCCCTTGGAGGCCGGTTTATCGCCATAGATTATTGCTATGACATCCCACGAATCCTGCACTGCCACGTAAATCCGGCGGTTATGCGAGAGTTCAAGGGTGATACAAATTATATAACGAACGACTACGTGGTCAACCAAAAGACCTATGCATATTGGATAGACCACACCGACAACGCCCAGGTGATGGATATTTTCACTTTTGCGACCTATGGCGGAATCTATCTGGGCGCCAACACATACGGCCAGCTGACCAATTTCAACTTTGACCAGGTCGGCATAGGCGTGTTCAAGGACGGAAACACGCCGTTCAACCGTATCTGGGAAGTGGCTCAGGGCTCGATTATCGCCAGCGTGTCACCCGACGGGAACGTGGCCAATATCCATCCGTTCCTGGTTCAGGGGTATGGCCAGATCTCCATCACCAACGTGGACTGCTTCTGCGGTAAGGCGGCTGCGGTAACACTCACTACCCAGGGAGTCTCGTACGATTTCCTGAAAGTCCAGGGCAGTAACTGGGTAGTAGTCACCGGAGTCAACTGCCGTATGCGCAATTACCAGTCGTCAATCCCAATCACCGTTGCCAATACCCACGCACAGATCAGTTTCATCAACTGCTCCAATAAAGACGGGAATCTGTTTACTTTCCACCGCAGCGGAGAGAACCCCAACGATTTCGGCACTTACACTGTAGATTAACCACCTGCGCCCATGACATCAATGCAAGACATCGCCCGCCGGCTTAATATCTCCAGAAGCACAGTCTCGCTGGTGCTGAGCGGCAAATCGGACGGCCGCGTGAGCGAGGCCATGAAAAAGAAGGTATTTGATACTGCAAAGGAGATGAACTATCACCTGAACGAACTTGCCCGCAGCCTGCGCGTGGGCTCGTCCAACCTTATCAGCGTGATAGTCACCGATATTTCCAACGAATTCTTCTCCCAGATGACCTTCCATATCCAGGAGGCGGCCAAAAAGGCCGGCTACCTGGTGCTCACCATCAACAGTAACGAGAATGACGAAGAGTTTGAGCAGATGGCCCGTATCCTGATAAGCAAGCAAGTGGACGGCATAATCGCAGTGCCAACTCCCGACGGCTCTGACGCCCTCAAGATGATTATTGAACAAAATGTTCCGCTGGTGACGGTGGACCGCTGCTGCGAGGATGTGGAGGCCGACTATGTGGGGGTGGACAATTACGATGCCTCAAAAAAGGCCATTGCGGAACTTCTCGCAGAAGGGTTCAAGAATATCTGTATGATGCGTCTGGATCTGGATATCCCGCCGTTGAACGAGCGTGAGAGGGGCTATATAGACGCTATGAAGGCAGCCGGCCAGGAAAAGCACATCGCGATTCATCGCATCCGCTTTGGTGAAGAGATGGAGCGCGACCTGCTTGTGCCGCTGGATGATGTCCTGGCCGCTGACGCAGTCTTCTTCTCGTCGCACCGTGTGTTTACCGAGGCGATGAAGGTGGTTGCGCGGGTAGGAGGCGTTCCCGAAAGGCAGTGCGTGCTTTGTTTCGACGATGTCCGCCCGTATATGACCGGTGCATCCGACATCCGCTACATAGAGCAACCCATTGCCGCCATAGCCCAGAAATCCTTTGACCTGCTGCTCGCCAAGATGAAAGGAGAGAAGCAGACGGGCAAATATATTTTCCCTACCCGCAGCATAGACCGTCAGTCGTTATTGAAATGAAAAAGATACTGATTCCGCTTTTGATGCTGACTGCTTTGGCAGCCTGCAACCGTCCCTGCAGCAATGCCCTGGAGAATGTAGACACCAAAATAGGTGGCGTAGGCGTGCTGCTTCAGCCCACCCGCCCCACGGTGCAACTTCCCAACCAGCTGATCCGCTGGTCGCCGGCGCGTGCCGATTTACTGGACGACCGCGTATGGGACTATCCGCTCACCTTGACCACGCACCGTCTGCAGAGTGTGTTCGGCTTCCTGCCAATCCTGAAAGAGGAGGGAGGGCGCCCCTGGCGAAGCGCCTGGCAGATATATGACGGGGAGGTAACCACGCCCTACGAATACAAATCCCGGCTCGAGGGTTGTGACATCCGCTTTGCGGCATCTAAAAAGAGCGGTATCATAAAGATCAAGTTCGAGGGCCCCGGCCAGTTGAGGTTCCACTCCCTGCAGGGTCACGGCAGCTTCGAACTTAAAGACGGCGTGCTTCGCGGCACGGAACCGTTTGCCGGGATGACGGCTTTCACATCGGTGGTTTTCAGCTGCCCCGTGTCTGTGGCGGATTCCACTCCTGACGGCAAATCCATCCTGTTGGATGTCCCCGAAAAGGAGGTTACTGTCCGCTATGGCATTTCGTATATAGACTGTGACCAGGCACTGGCCAATCTGCAGCGTGAAATACCCTCTGACAACTATGAAAAAGTACGCGACGAAGCCCGCTCCATTTGGGAAAAGACCCTCGGCCGCATCGCAGTCAAGGGCGGCACCGATGCCCAGAGGAGGCTGTTCTACACCTCTTTCTGGCGCTGCTGCGAGCGTATGGTGGACATCAGCGAATACGGCCGCTAT
>CACYEB010000141.1 GCA_902773305.1 uncultured Bacteroidia bacterium | reverse complement strand
GTGGATTTTATATTCACCGTTCTTGAAGGTTATAGGGTAGAAGTCGAATGAAACCTGCTCTGGCTTGACCTTCTCGATGAAATCGTGGATGTGGTCCTTATATGGAGCACCATAAACTGACTCGCCCGCCCAGCTGGGTAACAGGTTCAGGTAAACTCCGTGGCCAGGGTCCAGGGTACGGACCTGGTTCGCCCAGGTTGCAAGGGCGGGGAACTCGTCGCTGGAAGGTTCGTCACGCAGGAAATATGCGTAGAGGGCGGGTTTATCTTTTACAGTGTTTACAAAGGAATCGAAATTCTCAGGAGGACAGGGTGTGATGACCTTGATGCCTGCCTCTTCAGCCAGATCAAGCGCTGCTACGGCCTCGTCGAGGGTGGTAGTGTGAGAAAAACTCAAATTGAAACCGCACTCCTTCAGTGTCTGATAATTCTCTATGGTTGCGTCTTCACCGCCGGGTATGCTGTACCACGCCAGGATGGGGAGTTCCGCCTCGGGAAGTTCATAGTCATCATCGTCTTCATCTTCCCAGCCCATATCCTCGTCGTCAGGAATTACGATATTGCGCACATGGAAGCCATTGACGCCTACCGATACCAGATGTGGATTCTCGCTCTTTTCATAGTTGAGGAGGTATGAATCAACAGCCTTGCCGTTGTAGCTTACCGATACGGTATAATTGCCGGCAACTATGTCGCGGATGACATAATATCCGCTGGAGTTGGTGGTATAGGTGTAAGTGGCCTGCTCGCCGGTAAGGGTTACGACGGCATCGGCGATGTCGCGGTCGCGATATGAGACGGTGCCGTGGACTTCACCCGGCCGGTTATCCTGTTTGCAGGAAAAGAGTGCTGCAAAAGCGAAAACGGCAGCAAAAGCGAAAATTATCTTTTTCATAATGCAAACTTAACCATTTTTTAGAATTCTACTCCCATCGCTTCGCAAATTTTGCGGGGAATATCGGTATTGTCAATCTCGCCGGCAAACTTCCCGCTGCCGGCACCGATGGCATAAACAGGGACACGGTCTGCGGTGTGGCTGCCTGCGGTCCAGCCGATTCCGGCTATCTTGGAAACTTCTGACAGACTGTGCTCCCCGGACATGTAGTTGTCTACGTTGGTCTCGTTGCCGGACGAGGGCTCAAGCATCGACTGGAGTTTGTACAAGGTAGGCTTGTTGGTGGCGGGGCCACCGGTCTCGTGGTCTGCCGTTACTATGATAAGGGTGTTCTTCGGGTGTTTGCGGTAGAATTCCAGAGCCACTTCTACGGCATCACTCATATCAATCGTTTCATTGACAAGGCCGGCAACGTCGTTGCTGTGGGCGGCCCAGTCTATCATAGAACCCTCAGCCATCATAAAGAAGCCCTTGGGGTTGTCCAACACATCGACGGCTCCCGAAACAAGTTCCTTGAGTGTGATGTCAGCCGGATTGTTGCGTGCGATGCGCTCAAGGCGGGTTGGAAGCTGGTTGGTGTTGCGGGCAGTGTCGCGGCTCTGGAAAAAGACAATTTTGCCGGCGCCCTTCTTGGCGGCAAAGTCGTCGCGGCCGTAAGCTATGGTATAGCCGGCCGCCTCTGCCTTTGCAAAGCAGTCGGGCTGCCCTTTGTCGGGACGGTTGAAGTCGCCGCCGCCGAAGAATTCAAATCCTGTGGAGCCAAGCTGGCTGCCTATTTCGTAGTAATCACCCCGGTGGCTGCTGCGGCCATAGAAGGCAGCGGGAGTGGCGTGGTCGATGCATACAGTAGCCATAATCCCCACTTTGTAACCGGCATCGTGAATCTTGTATGCGATACCCGTGAGGGTGTCCCCTTCGGGGCCGATGCAGATGCTGTCGTTGTTCACCTTCTCTCCGGTGGAGAGTGCGGTGCCGCTGGCAGCCGAGTCGGTGCGCTGGTGGTCGGCGGAGTAGGTCGAGGCGGCACCCATCACCGGAAACGAAGAGAAGGCCAGCTGTCCCATACCGATGGCGGTACTGTCCGTCTGTCCAAGGTAGGTCTCGGTCACCGATACGGCGCCGAAGCCCATACCGTCACCTATGAATAAAAAAACGTATTTTGCCTTTTGACAGCAACCTGTTGCGCAGAGCAGGGCAAACGCTAAAAATGTTGTTGTTACGATGCGTTTCATTTTGATTTTTTTAAAAAGAAATGGGCAACAATTGACTGCCACCCATTTCTCTGTGCATTTATCGCTACGAGCCTATTCCACTGCGTTTGCGCCATAGAGAATCTTGAGCGCATTGCAACGGCGAAGCTCTTGCTTGATGTCGGTGATGATACCCATGCGGGTATCCTTGTCAGCCTTGATGGAAACGGTCATGAAAGGCCTGTCCTGCTCGCTGAGGTTCTCGCGTTCAGCCGCTACGAAATCGCGGATTTCATCTACGGTGCGGAAAGAATCGTTGAGCTGGATGCGGCTGTCGGTACCGTATTTGCCCTGATATTTCCTCAGAGGCGTTCCAACATAGATGTACGAAGAAAGATCCTTGCGCTCCAGCTTGGAGATTTCACTGGCGGCGGGCAGATTTACCATAACCATATGCTCCGTCTGACGCATTGTCGTGGTTACCATAAAGAACAGCAATATCATAAACACGATATCAGGCAGTGAGCCGGTGGAGATGGCAGGCATCGACTTTTTACCACTTTTCTTGAATGTAGCCATACTGTAAACCTCCTATTTCTGTAGTTTGGTATCCTTGGGCTCGGCTTCTGAAATCTGTTGCGGGATACATTTTCGCACGATTTTCTGCTTGTCATCGTCGAGCTGCGCGTACTTCTTGCCGTAGTTTGCCACGGAGAAGTCGTCGCGGATTTCGTTTATAGCCTTGACCAATTCATTCTGTACGGCGATATATTGGCTATATGTCGTACCGCGGTCGTTCTGCAGTGAGATCACACCCTTGGAAACGGGATAGGGACCGTAGCCCTCGATATCCTTTACGACCTTTTCCGGGAGGTTGGGGTCTTCCGTAGGGTTTGTGAGGAACTCAACAATCTTATCTTTCAGTTGACTGACATCTATAGGTTCATCCCCGGCAAACACACGGTCGTTGACGTTGATCTTCACGATGACGATATTACGACGGTTTACCTTCTCGTTCTCCAGTTTCATATTTTCATCGGGCATAGGAGGGAGACGGCGGGGAAGACCCTTTTCCTGGTCCATAGTCGTTACCATCAGGAAGAATATCAACGCAATGAAAGCTATGTCGGCCATTGAGCTTCCATTAATTTCGGGAGTCTTTTTTGATGCCATTTTACTTTCTTATTAACGATTCTTGATAGCGTTGCTGATTGCGGACCAGATGATTGCTATGATTGAAGCGGCAACCATCGCGTAGGTCACGTAGAGAGCAGCATCGGAGAACTTAGATACCTTCGGGGTATAAGTTGCGTTAGTTGCAACTTCTCCGCCGGGAGCGAGCAGCCAGCAAACGGCTACCAGCACGACGGCTCCGACAATCAGCGCAAGGAATGTGAACAAGCTCTTTTTGGTCTTGCTAACATCAATGAGCAGGAAGGCCAGAACCAGTACCAGCGAGATGGCGACCAGGACATACGCCCAGATGATGTAGGTATCCACCATCGGGTCGCTCGCGGTATTGTGCGGCAGAAGGAAGAAGACAACCAGCAATATCGCAGAGATTCCCAGAAGGATCCATTTTAAATATTTAGCCAGTTTCATTGTTTTGATTTTTCAATTGTTAATAATACTACCCTTTGATAAGGACTATTTCTGATACTTTACCAGAAGGTCTACAAAGCTGATGGAAGCGTCTTCCATCTGTGCGACGATAGTGTCGATCTTGGAAATAAGGTAGTTATAGAACAACTGAAGTATGATGGCGACAACCAGACCGCCGACGGTGGTGATCAGGGCGACTTTCATACCGCCTGCAACCAGGTTCGGGGAGATATCACCTGCAACCTCGATG
>CACYEB010000140.1 GCA_902773305.1 uncultured Bacteroidia bacterium | reverse complement strand
GGAATTTCTGCTGGAGGGAAGCCTTATGAGACGATTGTTCCCGGCACTATGCCTCTGCTTGTTTGCTGCGACCATTCCGGCGTTCTCCCAGAACGAATGGTGGAACAACGATCCCTCGTACGTAACTCCCATAGAAGAGGCTGCCGTGGTGTCAGGACGTCCCCTGGGAGAAATAGGTCAGCAGCGCAGCGAGCTCGACTCCTCCGCCCTCAAACTTACCGTCTCACAGTCGATGGCCGACGTGCTCACATATAACAGTTCAATCTTTGTAAAACAATACGGGAGAGGATCTCTTTCCACCGTCTCTTTCAGAGGGACCTCCGCCTCGCACACCCAGGTCACCTGGAACGGTATGAAAATCAATTCGCCGATGCTGGGAATGACCGACTTCAGCCTTATTCCGTCCTATTTCACCGACCGGGCGACCTTGCTTCACGGGAGTTCTTCCCTCGCTGCCACCGGCGGCGGCCTGGGTGGGGCAGTGCTGCTGGAAACCGAGCCGCCGGCTTCCAAAGGCTTCGGCTTGAATGCGGTGCTGGGCGCCGGATCGTTCAAAACCTGGGACGGCTTCCTGAAGGTCAACTATGGAGCCGGACGGCTGAAGGCCTCCACCCGCGTAGCCGCTACCTACAGCGACAATGACTTTACCTACCGCAACTACAACAAAAAGGAATACACCTACGACGAGTCCGGAGTCCCCAACGGAAGCTATTATCCGATTGACACCAACCGGTGCGGGAGCATCCGCGACCTGCATCTGATGCAGGACATATACTATACGACCACCGGCGGCGACCGGTTGAGCCTGAATGTCTGGTGGATGAATTCAATAAGGGGTGTCCCGCTTTTGAGCGTCGATTACAGGAACGGAACAGCGTACACAAACCAGCAGAGTGAGAACACAATACGTGCTGTTACCGGATGGAACCATACAAGTGAAAACAGTATCCTGTCTGTTTCTGCCGGGTGGCTTCATACATCCCAGGGATACGACTTCGCACGGGACAAAGGCAACGGAATGATGGCAAAAATGATAGAAAGCCGGAGCCTGATCAATACCCTGCACGCCGGCGCAGAGGGCAAATGGTTTGTAACTGAAAACTTGATGCTTAATGCTCAAATTGCAGGATATCAACATTTTGTTAAGAGCACCGACCGTAATGCTTTAAGTCTTTCGGCGGGCAGTTCTACCGCATCAGACATCAAAAAGATAGCAATTGGCTACGACGAAGGGAGGTTTGAGGCAAGTGCCTGGTTCTCTGCAAAGTGGAAAGTCACTCACCGACTGGGCCTCGCGGCCTCTATCAGAGAGGAACTCTATGGAACATCACTTTCACCGATTATTCCGGTAATAAATGTTGATTACCTTATAACCAATAACATAACTGCAAAAGCTTCTGCCAGCAGAAACTTCAGGT
Source organism: uncultured Bacteroidia bacterium (assembly GCA_902773305.1). GTDB lineage: Bacteria > Bacteroidota > Bacteroidia > Bacteroidales > UBA932 > Equibacterium. Next base: position 725 of record CACYEB010000140.1, on the reverse strand, counting down.
ATCCTACTTTGAACGACCTCTATTTCCTGCCTGGAGGTAATCCTGATCTCAAGCCGGAGAATGGTTACAGCTACGATGCCGGCATTGCATACACTGCCACAAGCGACGGCAGATACTCCCTGAAAGCCTCGGCAACCTGGTTTGATTCCTATATCGACAATTGGATAGTGTGGATACCCACATTCAAGGGTTATTGGACACCCCGCAACGTAAAACGTGTCCACGCATACGGCATAGAGATAAGGGGGGATGGACGGTTGCAGATGGGCCGCGACTGGCAACTGAGCGGCAGCGGCAATTTTGCCTGGACACCTTCAATAAACCACGGAGACCCTGCAGACTGGGCGGACGAAGCCATAGGAAAGCAGCTTGTTTATATACCGCAATTCTCAGCATCTTCGATAATTGCACTGGCCTACCGGAATTGGCGCTTAAGCTATAAATGGTGCTGGTATAGCGAGCGGTACACTACAAGCGATAACGATATGACCACCCGTATCGGCAGGGTACTGCCGTATATAATGAACGATATCGTGTTGGAGAGGCGTCTTGGTATAAAATCGACTGTCTTAAGCTTTAAACTGGCCGTGAACAACATCTTCAACGAAGAATATGAATCTGTGCTGAACCGGCCTATGCCTGGACGGAATTTTGAACTATTCGTTGAGATAATACCAGATTTCACAAAGTAAAACAATGAGTTATAAAAATCTAAACAGATGTAT
>CACYEB010000139.1 GCA_902773305.1 uncultured Bacteroidia bacterium | reverse complement strand
CCACGGTTCTTCTTCAGTTCCCCAGGACGAGGTTGACACCATCAACGCACACGGCGGCAAGCTTCAGGCAGCTGTCGGCATCCCCGAAGAGCAGCTCCGCAAAGCAGCCAAGAGCGCAGTCTGCAAGATCAACATCGACTCCGACTCCCGTCTGGCTATGACCGCAGCAATTCGCCGCGTATTCGACGAGAAGCCCGCAGAGTTCGACCCCCGCAAATATCTGGGTCCCGCCCGCGACAATATGAAGAAACTCTACATCCACAAGATCGTGAATGTTCTGGGTTCAGACGGAAAGGCAGAATAAGGGATTACCCTCAGACAAACAGTAAAACAGCGACCCGGGCCGGGTCGCTGTTTTTTATTGCTTTTTAGGAGTCCTGATATAGAAGCACATCGGGGCGTAGGCCGGATAGCTGTCCGTCGATTTGGAACCGTACGCCAGATTCGACCAGAAGAAAGCTATGGCCTCCTCGTCGTATTTCATACGGCCGAGTGCCATCGCAAAACCGTTGATGACGCCTGTAACATAGGTTTTCTTGCCACTGTCGTCAATCGTGTACCCTTTTTCCTGATATGTTACAGAAAGGGCATCGTAGGAATTGCTCAGTTTGTAGAGCCCGTATACCTTTGCGGAGTCGGCTATATTGGTATCAAAGCAGAAACCGTCCAGGAGCTTGCCCACGTATCTGACATCGACGCTCGACGAGGGAGAAATGGCATCTGTTTCAGAATGGTTTTCCCTGAGTTTGACCATATAGAACCCCTTTTCTATGGAGTCGACGCCTGCATAATACTTATCGGCATACTGTTCCAGCAAGGCAATCTGATATTTTTCCATATCGTCCACTACCTTGACGACGGTCATATCGTATATAAGGTTCTCGCTCAGATCGGGCTTGGTACCGTCGTTGCCAGAAGACTTGTAATACTTTTTGAGGTCCTTCGGATAATCGTATGTAGTGGCGTCAGGCGGCAGCAGGAATCTGACGTGTCCCCCTTCGCGGAGTCCCTTGACCAGTTTCTCTACCGGAGTGTACAGCTTGAACTTGCCCATCTGGAATATTTCGGGTCCGTAGTGATTGGCCTTGGAATACTTTCCCATCTTCCTGGCCATCTCTTCTGTGGTGTAGGACTTGTAATTACCGTCAAGGTCCCTGACAGTATAATCAACAAAGCAGAAGGCGGTATCACCTATGGCCGTACCGCTGCCGGCAGTCTTGTCCAGAATGTAGATACCGTTTTCATCGGCGTCTATCACTTTGCCAAGATTGGTCCTCATCCACGCTTCGCGGATGCGTTTCTGCGATGTGAGATTATCTTCGGATTCATATTTTGCGCAGGAAACCGCAGCCGCGGCAAAGGCGGCCGACAACACCAGCGCTTTGAGTATCTTAACCATCATTCGGGATTTATTTCATTCAACAAAACTTCAAAAACGAGTGCCTGTTCTTTTCCAATGCCCGCCACCGTGCGCTGGTAGCCATATTTACAGGAAAAGATTATGTACGACCTCTCTCCGGGACACATCCCCTCTATGCCATATTCAAGCCCCTTTATGATTTCACCCTTTCCCAGCCTTGCGGTATGCCGGCCCTGCGTAAAGGGGACACCCGGGGAAGATGTGAAGGGATAGCCGATATAAGAGAAATCCACTATGTCGCCGCTGGCTGCGAATGCAGTACTGTCGCCCGCCTCAAGCACGACGCGGTTCACACCGTTGCTGAAAACGCGCGCCGCATCGGCATATTTCGACGAGATGAAACTGTCTATCTTGTCTTCCTGTGAAACGGCGTTGTTGGCCAGGGGGTCTTCGCAACCCCACAGCAACAGCACCGCCAGTATGTATGCTATCCTTTTCACAGTTTGAAAAACTCTTTCACCTTGCTCTCGAAATACCCGGGGACATCGTCCAGTGACATATAGAGTCTGCCTCCCGAGGCGTTCTTATGTCCACCTCCATTACAATATTTGTGCGAGAAATCATTAACGTCCAGATTCCCCTTGCTGCGAAGTGACACTTTTACGTACCCGTCGTCTTCCGTAAAGAGAACGCTCATAACGACTTCGCCTATCATAAGCGGCAAATTTACAAAACCTTCGCTATCGCCGCGCACGAAACCGTATTTTTGTTTGTCTTCTTTACTGAGTGTCATATACGCCACGCCGGGAGCGATGCAACGCATATTGTCCTGCAGCAAGTGTCCCATCAGGCGCATCCGGTGCTCCGAATAGGAGCGGAACACACTGTCGTAAATGGTATCGCGGTCGACTCCCCTGGCCTGCAGTTCAGACACAGCCCGGTAAGTCGACGGGAAGAGCGAGTTTGAAAAATTGTTGGTATCGGTGAGGATGCCGGTCATCAAGGCGGAGGCACACTCCAGGGGGAGGTTGGCGACATCGCCCTCCACACCGGGCAGCGTCAGCATCACTTGATAGAGAAGTTCGCAGGCAGAGGACACTTCGGTATCGGAAATCACCACGTCGAAGCCCTCCGTCTGGGGATTCAGGTGGTGGTCGATGAGCACCCGGCGGGCAGAGCCGCGGTTACAGTCTATCCACTTGGAAACATCGCCAGAACGGCCAACTCCATTCATATCCAGAAAGACAAGCAGGTCTGCGGCTGCCAGGGCCGCCTCACAGGCGTCCTTGCACTCGTTGTAATAAAGCACCGCCCCTTCAGGCAT
>CACYEB010000138.1 GCA_902773305.1 uncultured Bacteroidia bacterium | reverse complement strand
GAGATGGATGCCTTGGTTTTGTATGCGGCCGTCATATCGAGTTCCGACTGCATGATGTCTCCCGTAAAGTGGATCGAACTTCCGCGGTCGAGACTGAAATCGCGTGTCACGAGCCCCAGCAGGGCAAGGCTGTATTCCCCTTCGCTCACAGTGTAGTCGCCCAGGATGGAGAATGCGCCGTCTTTTACGGTAAGGTCCACAATGCCGTTGCCGTTTACCCTAAGTGCATCGTTGTTGTCACTGTCTATCTCCAGGTTAAGCCGTGCGTTGTCGGTTGCACGTACGCGGGCGAACACGCTCAGGGCACTCTGCTGTGAGCCGTCTTCCGTGTCGATTTTGACACGGTGGAGATTGAGCAGCGAGTCCAGGGGGGAGACCCTCTTCTTGGGGGCGGTGCTGTCGAGGAAGGTGAGCACGGACGCGTGGGATGCCGCAGAAGATTTTATGGGGATGCTGACTTCGGTGCCGCGCTGGGTGACCACGTCGAGGTTCAGTGCCAGGGCACTGAGCGGGCCCGCGATATTGATTCCGCCCGATGCATACGCCTTGCCGTAGAAGGTTTCGTTCTGGTTGTAGGTGGTGTTGAACCCCAGCGCTTCGTGAACCCGTATCCGTATGTCCAGGAACAGGTCCTTGAAATGGTCGTGGGTGATGGTCCCGGCGACCGTGCCTGTCCCGTGGTCTTCGTCCTTGAGGGTAAAGTCGCTCAGGAGTATCTTCTTGCTGTCGATGTCCACGTATCCGTCCAGGATATAGGGCACCTGTGTATAATCGAGCTTGGCCCTGAAAGTTTGCAGGTGTCCCCGCTTCATTGTGATGTCGGGATTGTTCAGCGGACCGGTAACCGTTATGTCGCCCGTCAGATGGCCGCTGACATCGGTCGCAAGGGTAGAAATGAACGGCTCTGTTATGCCCAGCGGGAAATCCCTGGCGGCGATGGTGGCATCGACCTTGCCTGATGAGGGATTGTAATGCCCGTTTGCAGCGAGCACCTGTTCACCTTCCAGGATATTGACGGCGTGGAGGTTGACCCTGTGCAGGGTATCGTCCCAGTTGCTTCTGGCCTCTATGTGCCCGATCTGCTCACCTGCGAGGTAAAGCGAGTCAACCGCAATGTCGGCAAACACGTCGGGCTGGGAGAAGATGCTTATCACCTTGCCGCTGCCGTTGAGCGTACCGCTGATGTTAAGCGGGTTCTTCATCATCAGGTTGGCCAGGGAAAGGTCCAGGTTGCGTATGTTGAACGAACAGGTATCCCTGTCGCTGGCAGAGAGTATTCCGTTTGCAAAGATTCCCTGATTGCGGTTGTAGATGTTCACGCCTCCCACGGTGATGTGCTTGTCGGCCAGGAAAACCGAAGAAGGGTCGATGTTCCAACGCTGGCCGCCGGTGTTCAGGAAAGAGTGGTCCAGATATACCCGCATCTTCTGGTCGCTCTCCTTGGGGTCGGGGAACGCCAGACGCGCTTTCAGATGTCCCGAATCCAGCGAGTCGGGGTCATTGCAGAAAATGAAGTCAGCCAGGACGCTGTTGTCGGCGCAATCGGCCCTGAGACGGCTGTCGCCAAGGGTTATGTCGCCGATACGTATCATCTGGGTCGCGATATCGGCATCAGACGATTCCCTGCGGAAATTGAGACCTCCCCGCAGGTCCTGGACATAAATGTTGCCGGTTGCCACCAGAGGCGACTGGAGTTTGACGCTGCCGGTGCTGTCGCCGTCGGAGCGGAGCGTTACCAGAGTGCCGGTATGGATATGGGTTCCGGGGGCCAGATATCCCAGCAGGCGGCCCGCATCAAGCACCCTGAGGCTGAGGTCGTATCTGTCGCTTCCCATCACCGGCGTGCTCTTCATCCGGGCGGCCACATTGTCTAGTTTGCCGAGCATCAGCAGTCCCTCTACCTGCGGAATTATCGAGGTGACGAAGGCGCTGCCGCGGTATCTTGCCCTGAACATATCGCTGCCAATGGCCAGCATATAGCGCTCCTTGCCGTTGATGGCGACGACCGTTATGTCGTCGAGGTCGAACGTGCCGTCGGGACTCTTGCACTGGATGTCGGTGATGTCGATCTTGCCCATCAGCCGGCCGTCTTTCGTGTTGGTGAAGTCGGCTTCGGCATTGAGCTTGACGTTCGAGATATCACGCTTGTCAAAGTTGAGCGCCGCCAGGTCGGCGTGCCCAAGGGAGAGCTTCAGATGGAACAAGTCGCTGCCGGAGGCGCTGGAAGGTGCCAGAATGCCCTGAAGCATAAACTTCAGGTTGGGGTCGGCACTCACCACACGGGCTTCGAACTCGTTGTACTTCCAATTGCCGGCGGCAGAGATATTGCTGTAGGCGTACCCGTTGAATTCAAACTTGGGGATGGTGATTTCGTCTATGTAATATTCGGTCTTATCCTTGACCGGGGCGAAGAAACCCGATGCGGAGGCGTGGCAGGTGACCTTCCCTATATTGTCTGCCTGGAGGAACCGTCCCAGGTCAAAATCGCCCAGGTCGGCAAATCCGAGCACCTCGTATCCCGCGCTCCCCTCGGAGCGGCAGATAATATCCACCTTGCATCCGCCAAGATTGCTCTTGACCTCGCCGTAAGCCACGAAATCTTCAAAAAAGCCGTTCAGCGACCCCAGGAAGGAGAGTTGTGTGCCGGGAGCCAGCCTGGAAATGCTGCTCTTATCGAAATTCTTGTCTGAGGTGCACTGCGACACGATTTCTGCAATATCCCTCATATTGGTACGGCTATTCTTGACCCTGATGGTGGCCATAGTGTTGCGCGCGTCGGGCAGACCTACCAGGTGGGCGGCGAGGTCGAGGAATGTCGCACGGGTGCCGGACCAAACCTTGAGCGATTCGGTGCGGATGTCGGAAAGAGTGCCCGAAACGCGTCCGTCTATGATCAGATCCAGATTGATAAAGGAGATGCTGTCCACGAAATGATGCAGCGACCCCAGGTTGAAATGCGCCTGATTGAGAGTGACGTCCATCCTGACGCTGTCCTCAAAGTGCTTGAAATCGTCGAAACTGTCAAAGAGGATGTCGGCCTGCGGCAGCTTGATGTTGGAGATGTCGTCGTTTAGATTGAGATCCGATACGTGGAGCCCGGTGGCGTCGTATTTCGCCCGCAGCGAGAGATTTTTCAGCTCCATCCCGCTGACCTGCTCCCTGAAAGAGATGCCGCGGACATCCAGCGAGGCCGACTTTCCGTCGTACCTGACATTCCTCAGGTCAATGTCAAGGTCTGTGACATTCATATCGTTGAAGTCGACCCTGCGGGGATCGACCCTCCGGTTGACGTGTTCTGCAGAAGGATTGTAATTGACCACCTTGAAACCGCTCACTCTGAGGTGGCCCACCGAAGCCTTCAAATCGGGCAGGGAGAAGGGAGTGTCGTCTTTCTCGGGTTCTTCGGCTTTCGCGGGAAGGTTGGAGGGGTAGAACTCCCCGTTTTCCAGCGACAGCCTGTTGACCTTGAAGTCACCCTTCAGAATGGACAGCGGCGATATGGAGAGTGAAACCTTTTCGCAGTTCAAGATGCTCCTGCCGTCTTTCCTGAGCGAGATGTTGTCTGCGATCACCCTGTCGAACAGGGCGAAATGGATGTCTCCTATCTCCAGGTCCATCCCCGTCTTTTCGCTCACGATGCCGGTCAACTTGTCGCAGATGGCTTTCTGCACCCGGGGAACCTGCAGCAGCGCCACCGCACCGATGGTCAGGGCGACCACCGCGGCAACGATTGCAATCAAGACTTTACCCCATTTCTTCATCTGCGTACAATATCTTTAACCTACAAAGTTAATCAATGGGATCAATTAATCAAAGGCGATATTTTCATTTTGACGACTCTGAAAAAATGACTAACTTTACGCCCTTACAAGACACAATAATTTTACGGAATTAATGGAAGAAGAATTGGATGAAATTCAGGAACGGATAATTCCTGTAAACATAGAGAGCGAGATGAAGAGCTCCTACATAGATTATTCTATGTCGGTGATAGTTTCACGTGCGCTGCCCGATGTCAGGGACGGTATGAAACCGGTACACCGCCGCGTGCTGTTCGGTATGGACGGTCTTGGCGTGGGCTACGGTGGGGGCACTAAAAAATCCGCCCGTATCGTGGGTGATGTGCTTGGTAAGTATCACCCGCACGGCGACAGCAGCGTCTACGATGCGATGGTGCGTCTGGCACAGCCGTGGAGTATGCGCTATCCGTTGGTTTTCGGCCAGGGCAACTTCGGCAGCATAGACGGCGATTCCCCTGCAGCGATGCGTTACACGGAGGCCAAACTGGAGCGCCTGGCAGAGGACATCCTCGCCGACCTTGACAAGAATACTGTAGATTTCAGGCCAAACTTTGACGAGTCGCTCCCCGAGCCGGTGGTGCTTCCCGCCAAGGCCCCCGTGCTGCTTTTGAACGGCAGCAACGGCATCGCCGTGGGTATGGCCACCAATATGGCTCCCCACAATCTCACCGAGGTCTGCAATGCGGTCTGCGCCTACATAGACAATCCCGACATCACGGTGGAGGAACTTATGGAGCACATCAAGGGCCCCGACTTCCCCACCGGCGGCATCATACAGGGGCTGCAGGGCATAAAGGATGCCTTTGAGACCGGCCGCGGGCGTATAGTGATCCGCTCCAAGACAGAGATCGAGGTTTCCGACAGCGGACGCGAGACCATCGTTATCAGCGAAATCCCCTACCAGGTGAACAAGCGCGAGATGATAGAGAAGATAGCGGAACTGGTAGAGAACAAGAAGATAGAGGGCATCGCCTATATCAACGACGAGAGCGACCGCAAGGGTATGCGCGTGGTCATCAAGCTCAAGATGGGCGCCTCCAGCAACGTGGTGCTCAGCAACCTGTACAAGTATACCCCCGTACAGTCGAGTTTCTCTATCAACAATATCGCCCTGGTGGACGGCAAGCCCCGCCTGCTGGGACTCAGGGACCTCATCCACTATTTCGTGCGCCATCGTCACGAAGTGGTGGTGCGCCGCGCCAAGTTCGACCTTGACAAGGCCGAGAAGCGCGCCCACATATTGGAGGGCCTGCTGAAGGCGCTGGACATCATCGACCTTATCATAGCGCATATCCGTGCGTCCAAGACCGTCCAGGATGCCCGCGACGGCCTTATGGAGAAATTCGGCTTTACCCAGCCGCAGGCGGATGCCATCGTGGAGATGCGTCTGCGCCAGCTCACCGGACTGGAGCGTGACAAACTTCAGGCGGAATACGACGACCTGGAAAAACTTATCCATCATCTGCGCGAGGTACTGGCCGATGAAAGACTTCAGCTGGCCATCATCAAAGACGAGATGCAGGAGCTGATAGAGAAGTACGGCGACGAACGCCGCACCGAGATTGCTCCCACCGCAGACGATATCAATCCCGAAGACTTCTACAAGGACGAGGACGTGGTCATCACCATCTCCCATCTGGGCTATATCAAGCGCACTCCGCTTGGTGAATACCGCACCCAGGCGCGCGGCGGCGTCGGCAGTAAGGGCAGCACCACCCGCGACGAAGACTTCATAGAGCACATCTATGTGGCCAACAACCACAGCACTATGATGTTCTTCACCGCCAAGGGCCGCTGCTACTGGCTCAAGACATACGAGATTCCAGAAGGGGTCAAGGCCTCCAAGGGCCGCGCCATCCAGAACGTGCTCAACATAGAGCAGGGCGACAGCGTAAAGGCTTATATCAATGTCCGCAACCTCTCCGATGCAGATTTCTTGGAGAGCCACTATGTGGTTATGGTCACCAAGAAGGGTACCTTCAAGAAGACCACCCTCAAGGCTTACTCCAACGTGCGCAGCAAGGGCGTCAACGCCATCGTTATCCGCGAGGGCGACGAACTGCTTGAGGCCAAGCTCACCGACGGCAACAACTATATCTCCCTGGCCAGCCGCGAAGGCCGCCTGTGCACCTTCCACGAGAGCAAGGCGAGGGCAGTGGGCCGCACCAGCATCGGCGTCCGCGGTATGGACATCGGCGACGAGGAGTCCCTCAACGAGGTTGTCGGTATGGTGTGCGTGGATGCCGCCCTTCCCGAAGACCAGAGGCCGCAGATACTGGTAGTCAGCGAAAACGGCTTCGGCAAGCGCAGCGACGTTATGGAATACCGCATCACCAACCGCGGCAGCAAGGGCGTCAAGACCATCAACATCACCGAAAAGACTGGCGCGCTTATTGCTATAAAGGATGTTACGGACGACAATGACCTGATGATTATCAACCGCAGCGGCATAACCATCAGGATGTCGGTAGAGAGCCTGAGGGTGATGGGCCGCGCAACGCAGGGCGTCAAGTTGATTAATCTGCGGGAAGGGGATTCGATAGCGTCGGTTTGCGTAGTGCCCCGCAGCGAAGACGAGGCTCCTAAGGATGAGCAATAATTTGGTAATTAACATTATTAATTTATAACCAAACGATTATGAAACGCATAGTGATACTTATGCTGGTTGCTGCGATGGCAATGCCTCTGGCAGCACAGAACCTCTCCAAGAAAGAGGCTGACCTTCTTAAGTATGCCACAAAACTCGAAACCAGCCTGCAGAACCCCAAAAAGGCCGGTACCTACGAGCCCTGGCTCAAACTTTCGCAGGCATATTACGACATTTATGACTATCCCAATTCAGATGTATATCCCAACGCACAGCGCTACGAGGTACAGCTGTTGGCAAAAGGCAAGCAGTTTACCACAGAAGAGCGCACCGTGGGCGACCAGACCTTTACGGTGGACTGCTATGCAGACAAGGATATCTACTACGATGCAAACGGAGTCGTCCAGTTCTGGCTGGTGAAGAAGCCGCTTATGGAAGATGCCCTGGCAAAGAGCTCAGAGGCGCTGCTCAAGGCTTACAATCTGGATGAATATGCATTCAAGAACAAGAAGTATCCCGAGACTGCAGAGAAGATCCACACCGCATATCACAACACCGGCCTCTATTACTATATGGCAGGCAACAAAGAGAAGGCCGAGGAATTCTTTGAGAAGGCTTACCACAGCACCGAGAATGCAATCCTCAACCGCGTGGATACGATAGCCGTTTACTACACAGCCCTGATGGCCCGCGACAACGGCAAGGGCGACAAGGCTCTCGAACTCCTCAAGAAGTCCCTGGATGCCGGATATGCCGCCAAGGGTGAGGTTTACGCCATCATGGCGGAGATCTACCGCGCCAAAGGTGAAATGGACAACTACAAGGATATCCTTGAAAAGGGTTTCGCCGCATACCCCGAGAACCAGCAGGTACTTGTGGGCCTGATCAACTACAACCTTGATACGGGCGGCGACAGCAGCAAGCTGTTCGAACTGATCCATCAGGCTCAGGCCAATGAACCCGGCAACGCTAGTCTCTACTATGTGGAGGGCGACATCAACAAGAAGCTGGGCAACAAGGAGGCTGCACTGGAACTCTTCCAGAAGTCGTATGAAATTGACAACAATTATATCTACGGTATCGTGAACAAAGGCATTATGTTCTACGAGGAGGCCCTTGAATATCAGGACAAGGCAAACGCAGAGCTTGACGATGCCAAATACAACGCCCTCATTGAGGAGGTCAACAACTCTCTCAAGAAGGCCATCGAACCGTTTGAAAAGTCATACGAACTCGCCAGCGGCGACCTGGAGCTCCAGGTAGCCATCGCAGAGTACCTCAAGAATATCTACTTCCGCTTCCGCACCCAGAGCGATGAATATATGGCTCAGTACGAGAAGTACAACAAGATATTC
>CACYEB010000137.1 GCA_902773305.1 uncultured Bacteroidia bacterium | reverse complement strand
CTGGGTGATGCCGCTCTGGGTCGCCGTCTTGTATGGCTGTACCACCAGGTCGGCTATGTTGAAGAAGTGGCGCACCTTGTCGTCGGGGATAAACTCGGGAAACCAGTGGATGCGTCCGCGAAGGCCCAGATAACTCTCCATCCCGTAGTATTTGGCACTGTCGCCATAAAACTCGCCGGCCACAATCAGGTGGGCGGGATTGTTGCGCAGGTCTTCGCACTCCATTGCCTGCAAGAGCAAATCGAGACCCTTGTAATCCCTTATGAGACCGAAGAACAGGAAATAATCCAGACCGGGGTCCAGATGTAGTGCGGCAGCTGCCTGAGCCTTGGACTCTATCGGGCCGTAATGGTCGTAGAGAGGGTGGGGGGCATAGGCGACTGGTTTTGACGAGTCAAACTGCTTAAGCTCAGAAATCACCGAGTCGGACATTGCGAGAAAGCCGTCGACGCCCTTTACAAAAAAATTGGCAAATATCCTGTCGCCCGGTCTGTGGTCATGCGGGATGATATTGTCAACCAGAGAGACGACCTTGATGCCGCGACGGCGCAGGCAGCGCCCTATGAATCCCAGGCACGGCCCGAAAAAGGGCATCCAGAAGCGGAGCACCACTGCGTCGGGGTGTTCTGCCGCAATCATCCGTGCAGTGCGATGCCACGAAAACGGATTCACCGAACTCAGAGTGCGCACTATATCCAGATCCGAGGGAGCCTGCTCTGAAGAGAACTGTGTCTTGCCCGGAAACAGGAATCCGGGATACTGAAGGATGAAGGTATAAAGCTTGACCTGATGCCCTTCGGCGGCCAGCTGTCGTGCCAGACGCTCGTTGAAGGTGGCTATGCCGCCGCGATAGGGATATGCCGGACCGACGATAATCAGTTTCATATCCCAAATATAAATAAAAAACTGCAGGGAGACTTTACCACCTGCAGTTTCTTGTTGAAATGTGCAAAACTTATCTTATGAACAGCAATTCTCTGTATTTGGGAAGAGGCCAGCAGGCATCGTCTACAATCAGCTCCAACTTGTCTATCTGGTAACGGATCTCGTCCATTTTAGGCGCGACCGTATCGTGATAGGCAATGGCCTTCTTGTGTTCGTCTTCTATGATATTGGCCTTCTTTCGGGCATTTACGAGGTCGTCTACCATCGCCTCTATCTTAGACGTGCGCCCGGCGATTTCTTCTATGATCTTGATATTTCGTTCCGACAATTTGGCTGCTTTGTCTGTACCGAACGTGTCATTCATATTGCGGACATTCTCCAGTAACTGGCTCTGGTACCTGGTGGCAACCGGAATAATGTGGTTCATAGAGAGGTCGCCCAGCACACGTGCCTCAATCTGGATTTTCTTGGTGTAGGTTTCCCACTTGACCTCGTTGCGTGCTTCAAGTTCCTTGCGGGTCATTACACCCAACTTTGAAAACATCACGATACTGCTCTCGTCGAGATACCTCTCAAAGATGACCGGACACGATTTTTCTGTGTCAAGGCCGCGCCTTTCTGCTTCTGCAACCCACTCGTCGCTGTAGCCGTTGCCGTCGAAACGGATGGGTTTGCAGGTTTTGATATCTTCGCGGATAACATCCAGGATGGCGTGGAATTTGGCTGAATGTGCCGGCTTGCCGTCGGACGCGGGAGCGAACATCTTATCACCGGAAATCTCTGCCAGTCTCCTGTCTACACGACATTTGAAATCTGCCAGGGCTTCAGCTACCGCACTGTTCAGTGCAATCATGGCTGATGCGCAGTTGGCTTCACTGCCGACGGCACGGAATTCAAACCTGTTACCGGTAAAGGCAAATGGACTTGTGCGGTTGCGGTCTGTGTTGTCTATCATTATTTCCGGAATCTCGGGAATGTCCATCTTCATCCCCTGCTTGCCAACCATAGACAGCGCATTGCTGTCGGCCTTTTCGATATGGTCGAGAAGTTCTGTGACCTGCTTGCCCAGGAAAGAAGAGATGATTGCCGGCGGCGCTTCGTTGGCACCCAGCCTGTGCGCGTTGGAGGCTGACATTATGCTGGCCTTTATGAGGCCGTTGTGGCGGTAAACACCCATCAGCGTTTCTACAATGAAGACAACGAAACGGAGTGTATCTTCTGTGCTTTTGCCAGGTGCGTGCAGCCTGACACCGGTGTCGGTTGATAGGCTCCAGTTGTTGTGTTTTCCGCTGCCGTTGATGCCGGCAAACGGTTTTTCGTGTAATAGAACCCGGAAACCGTGTTTACGCGCAACTTTGCGCATTAGGCTCATCAGCAACATATTGTGGTCAACTGCCAGATTTGTTTCCTCGAATATCGGGGCAAGTTCAAACTGGTTGGGTGCGACTTCGTTGTGGCGGGTCTTACATGGTATTCCCAATTCCAACGCCTGTATCTCCAGGTCTTTCATAAAGGCCTGAACCCGATCGGGAATCGTGCCGAAATAGTGGTCATCCATCTGCTGGTTCTTGGCAGAGTCGTGACCCATAAGCGTACGTCCGGTGAGCAACAGGTCAGGACGGGCGGAGTAGAGCCCTTCGTCTACCAGGAAATACTCTTGCTCCCACCCGAGGGTACTGATGACCTTTTTTACATCGGGATAAAAATAGTGGCAGACATCCGTGGCCGCTACGTTCACCGCGTGAAGTGATTTCAGAAGCGGGGCCTTGTAGTCCAGAGCTTCTCCGCTGTATGATATGAACACCGTGGGAATACACAAGGTGTCGTCTATGATAAACACAGGCGAAGTGGGATCCCAGGCTGAATATCCACGTGCTTCAAAGGTAGACCGGATTCCGCCGCTTGGGAACGAACTCGCATCAGGCTCCTGTTGAACGAGCAGCTTGCCGCTGAATTCCTCAATCATTCCACCTTTGCCGTCGTGTTCTATGAAAGAGTCGTGTTTCTCTGCTGTACCTTCTGTAAGAGGCTGAAACCAGTGTGTGTAGTGAGTGACGCCGTTTTCCGATGCCCACTGCTTCATTCCGGCTGCAACCGCGTCGGCCACAGTCAAATCGAGCCTGGCGCCGTTGTCTATGACATCCATCATCTTTTCATACACTTGCTTGGGCAGATACTTGTACATTTTCTCACGATTGAACACTTTTTTGGAAAAGTATTCGCACGGCCTCTCTGCCGGAGCCGTAATCTCTAGCGGCTTCTTTTTGAAAGCCTCCGCTACAACCTGGAATCTTAAGTTTGACATAATTTTGATATTTAGTGTGTTAGAACCATCTTTCAATTCTTTTGAGTGCCTCTTCGGTATTTGCGTGAGAGCCGAATGCAGTGAAGCGAACATATCCTTCGCCCGACGGGCCGAATCCTGCCCCGGGGGTGCAGACGACGTGAGCCCTGGACAACAATGAGTCGAAAAATTTCCAACTGGGCATACCGTGTGGGGTTTTCATCCAGACGTAAGGGGCATTTTCGCCCCCGTACACCTCATAACCGAGTGTCCGCAGGCGCTTGAGCATCATTTCTGCGTTTTGCCTGTAGTAATCTATAGTGGCGCGCACCTGTTCTTTGCCTTCTAGAGTGTAAATTGCTTCGGCTGCACGCTGACTCAAGTAACTGGTGCCATTGAACTTTGTGGACTGTCGGCGAAGCCAGAGAGGATTCAGGGCTATCCGTTCGCCGTCCATAGTGGCTGCAGTGACCTCTTCCGGTACAATCGTGTACCCACATCTTATGCCGGTGAAACCTGCCGTCTTGGAATAGCTGCGAAATTCTATAGCGCACTTGCGGGCTCCGCGAATCTCGTAGATGGAGTGGGGGATGTCGGGATCTTGT
>CACYEB010000136.1 GCA_902773305.1 uncultured Bacteroidia bacterium | reverse complement strand
AATAGGCAAATTCGGCATAGTTGAAGTAGAGGTTGGTCGAACCGTTGGGGTTCGTGTGCAGCAAGTCGGTACGGGCCCAGTCGAGCACAGGCATGAAATTGTAGCAGATGCAGTGGATGCCCTCTGCCGAAAGGTTGCGCAATGACTGCTTATAGACCTCGATCTGCCGGTCGCGGTCGGGACCGCCGTATTTGATGGTCTCCACGACGGGGAGGCTTTCTACGACGCTCCAGCGCATGCCGTAGCTCTCGATGTACTCGCGCAGGTCTCGGATCTTCTCGCGGGTCCAAACCTCTCCGAGGGGCACGTCGTGAAGTGCTGTAACGATGCCCTCAACTCCGATTTGTCTCAGTTGGGCAAGGGTGATCTTGTCTTTCTTGCCAAACCATCTCCAAGTCCGTTCCATAGTTATGAATCTTGATGATTAAAAATGGAAGTAATTCCTCGCGTTGTTGTACGAAATATCTTCTACCAATTTACCGATGAAGTCAATTTCACTTCCGGGCAGTTTGCCTTCCTCTATATCCTTTCCCAAAATATCACACAAAATTCTGCGGAAATACTCGTGACGGGGATAACTGATGAAAGAGCGACTGTCAGTGAGCATACCGACAAAGCGGCTCAGCAGACCAAGGGTACTCAAGGCATCGATCTGTTTGCGGATACCGCTTTCCTGATCCAGGAACCACCAGCCGCTGCCGAGTTGCATCTTGCCTGGAATCGAGCCATCGTTGAAGGTATAAGCCATAGCAGTCATTACCTCATAGTCCTTAGGGTTGAGACAGTAGAGGACGGTCTTGGCAAGAGCGTCTTCAGTGGCAAGCCGGTCAAAGAACCTGTGTCCGGCAGCCGCTATGGGGAGGTCGTGGATAGCATCGTACCCTGTATCGGGACCGATAGTTCCGTACATTTTGGTGTTATTGTTACGGATTGCTCCAACGTGGAACTGCTGGACCCAGCCATCCCTGGCGTCCATAACGGCCATATCGTGAAGAAATGCGCTGTGATATTTGTCCTGCTGAGAAGGGGATGGCGTCTTGCCGTCAAGAGTGTTCTTAAATACAGAATCCACCTCCCTTTGGTTGTATGGCTCTGAATAGAATGTCTCCAATCCGTGGTCGCTCAAACGACAGCCCATTGATGCGAAGAAGTCGTGACGTTTCTGAAGAACATCCATAAGGTCAGCATAGGAACCAATTACTGTGTCCGATGCTTCTCCCAACCTTTCGATATACTTCCTGAAAGATTCAGGTTCTTCAATTGCCATAGCCTTGTCCGGCCTCCACGCAGGGAGGACTTTGGTACCAAAAGGCTTATCTTTGATCATCTTGTGCCAGCGAAGGTCGTCTGCCGGGTCATCTGTTGTGCAGACTGTTTCGACGCCGAACCTACGGATGAGTGCCTGGCCTCGGAAATCCTCCGACGCCAATCTTGCGTTACACTCCTCATATATTTCTCTTGCAGTTGCCGGGCATAAAAGTTTGTCTATCCCAAACACGCGGCTAAGTTCAAGATGGGTCCAGTGGTAGAGCGGGTTCCGCATGGTATACGGGACCGTTTCCGCCCATTTCTCAAACTTCTCCCAAGAGGATCTCGTGCCGGTAATATATTCTTCAGGGACACCGTTTGCCCGCATTGCACGCCACTTATAATGATCTCCATAGCGGCCGTCGACCAGCCACATTTGGGTGATATCCCTAAACTGGATGTTTTCCGCTATCTGTTGCGGCACAAGGTGGCAGTGATAATCAATAATGGGCATCTTCTCCGCATACCTATGGTACAGTCCACGGGCTGCAGCTGTTCTGAGCATAAAATCATCATTGATAAAAGTCATCTCCATTATGCTTTAAACCAGGATATGCACTTCTTGCAAAGGACCGATATGGAGTCCCAGTCTTGTGAGGCAAGGACAGACTCGGGGAATAATCTTGAGCCCATCCCTACTGCAGTTACACCACTCTTTGCCCAGGCCACAAGATTCTCTTCGGTGGGTTCCACAGCTCCGGTGGCCATAATCATAACCCACGGGAGCGGAGCCATAACGCTCTTGACGAAAGAAGGTCCGCCCAAAGCTCCTGCGGGGAACACTTTGACAAGGTCACATCCCTGTTCAATAGCGTGGACTATCTCTGTAACGGTGCCGCAACCGGGACTGTATAGGACACCTCGGCGGTTGGCAACGGGGATGACATCTTCTAGGACACAAGGGGAGACAAGGAAATCTGCTCCAATCTGCAAATATTGGGCTGCCGTTTGTGCATCCAAAATGGTCCCGGCCCCGAGAGCCATCTCCGGACATTGTGTACGCACGAAAAACATCAATTCTTCAAACACCTTATTGGCATTGTCTCCACGGTTTGTGAACTCAAAGGCACGGATACCCCCTTCATAGCAGGCCTTTATGACCTTCTTGGCAAGAGCCGTATCCTGATTGTAGAATACCGGTACAATCCGTGTATCCCTAATAATACCGAGTGTCTCTATCTTGTTGAATTTGCTCATTGGACCATCTGTTATTAATGATTTAGCGAGATACCCTCCCGGAGCCGCCGCCATACATCAATGCTTCCACTTCATGAACAGTAACCCTGTTGAAGTCGCCATAAATTGTATGCTTGAGTGCCGATGCCGCTGCGGCGAATTCAAGAGCCTCCTGATCGTTTGAATAAGTCATCAGACCATATAGCAACCCTCCCATAAAGGCATCTCCACCGCCCACCCGGTCAACTATATGGGTAATGTTATATCTGCGACTCTGCCAAAGTGAATTGCCATCATACAATACACCCCCCCAGGTGTTGTGGCTCGCATTTATCGACCCTCGAAGTGTAATGGCGACCTTCCCGCATCTGGGGAATCGTGACATCAACTGCCGGCAAACACTTATAAACTCGGCCTGGTCTATATCTCCGCCTGTCTTTTCCGCATCAAAACCTTCAGGTTTGATGCCAAACACCTTCTCTGCATCTTCCTCGTTAGCAAGAATGAGATCGCAGCCTTCGACAAGGGCAGGCATCACTTCTGATGCTTTCTTTCCATAATTCCAGAGTTTCTTGCGGTAATTAATATCGCAAGAGACCCTCACCCCCATCTCATTTGCGACCTTGATGGCCTCAAGACAGACATCAGCTGCCCCTTGACTGATAGCGGGGGTGATACCTGTCCAATGGAACCAGTCTGCCCCTTCAAAGATTACTCTCCAATCCACCATACCGGGCCTGATTTCGGAAATAGCACTATGGGCCCTGTCATAAACCACCTTAGAACTGCGTGCAACAGCACCAGTTTCCAGATAATAGGTGCCAATGCGGTCGCCGCCGTAAATAACCCCATCCAAATTCACACCCAGACCTTTGAGTTCGGCCGTGCACATATCGGCGATATCATTCCTGGGAAGGCGGGTAACAAAGTAAGCACCTATACCAAAATTGGCAAGGGAGACCGCCACGTTTGCCTCGCCGCCTCCAAAACTTATGTCGAAACTGTGCGACTGGGAAAAGCGCCGATAACCCGGGGTGGAGAGCCGGAGCATCACTTCGCCGAATGTAACCACTTTTGACATATAAAAGAGTCGTTGCAGATTTGGCATTAAAGTTACGTTTTTTGTGTTACTTTGCATAACAAATACAGGATATATGAAACGTTATTTTTTAATAGCCGCTCTTGTTCTGTTCACCGCGGCAGCCTACGGCCAGGACAGCAAGGTTGATGCTTATGTGCACGAAAACCTTTTCCGCTCCGGCATCGTGCTCAATCCATACGAATATCTGCCGACGGCCGAGACCCCCGTTCCAAAGGGGTACAAGCCGTTTTACATAAGTCATTACGGACGCCACGGCTCCCGCAGCGACTGGCCGGCGGATGGCTACCGTGGCGTAGTGGTCAATTTTTACAAGGCCCACGAAGCGGGCCTGCTTACCCCGGAGGGAGAGAAGGCCTTTCTGATGGTAAGCGAGATCTTCCGCCGTTACAACGATATGGGCGGCAGGCTCACTCCACGGGGAGCCAGGGAACACCGCCAGATCGCACACCGTATGTACAACAAGTACAAGAAGGTATTCTCGGGCGGCAGCCGCCGGATCAGGGCGGTATCCAGCACCTCTCCCCGCTGCATCATTTCTATGGCGGCCTTTACTGGCGAACTTCTTTCGCTGGACCCCGGACTGGACATCGGCTGGGATACCGGTGAACAATATATGAAATATGTCAGCGGCGGCGACACCCCCGATATAAGGAGAGACATCGCCCCCATCTTCCAGGCCGATCTGGCCGGACACACCCCGGACACCGCAACTTTCCTTGCCAACGTTTTCCTTGACCCCGAAGCAGGCAGGAGGCTGGTCGGCTCCGCCAGGACGTTCTTTGACGAGACTATGGATATTGCCGTGGCCAGCGGTGCATACGACTGCGACGACACCCTGCTCAGACTCTTCAACGAAGAGGACCTTTACTGGCACGAGCGGCACTGGTCATTGTATATGTACCTGCACCAGTGTAATTCGGTGGAATTCGGCGACCGCCGTATGGCGCTGCCCGAAGTGAAGGCTTTTCTGGATGATGTCATCGAAAAGGCAGACGAGGCAATCGCCACCGGCAATTATGCTGCGGATCTAAGGTTCGGGCACGACACCCACCTGCTGGGAATCTGCGCCAGGATAGGTCTTGAGGGAGTTGGAGAACGGCTCACGGCAGAGCAGAGCAAAGAGTGGATGTGCGCCCGCGTAGCGCCCTTTGCCGGCAACCTGCAAATGATATTCTACCGCAACAAGGCAGGCGAAGTACTGGTCAAATTCTATCTTAACGAACGGGAAACCAAACTCATCAACCTCGAAGGAGGCCCCTACTACAAGTGGGAAGATGTCAAGGCGATGTTCCGCAGTTAGGAATCAGTCGTCGGAGTCGCCCATTATAATCAGCAGTTGGTCGCCCGGCATCAGTTTCATACTGCCGTGAGGCACCAGGAACTTGTCGTTGCGGCGCACAGTCACCACACGGATACCGTGCGGCAGGCTCAGATCGCGCAGCGTATCACCCTCAGCCAGGTCCTCTTCGACCACGACATGGTCGCGCAGCATCCCCACCTCCTCGGGCAGTTCCACCCCGAAGGTATTGACTTCGGGATCGGCGTCATAGCTGAGGTTCATCCGTTTGGCCAGCGGCGGCAGCGTCATACCCTGCATCAGCAGCGAGAGCAGGGTGATGCAGAACACCATATTGAAGATATCGGCGCCCCCCTCGATACCGGCCACTACGGGGCAGAGGGCGAACAGGATGGGGCCAGCTCCCTTGAGCCCGACCCATGAAACCAGAGCCTTGGCCTTGAATGAGGTCTTCCTGTCGGGCAGCAGCGAAACGAATACGCTCGCCGGGCGTGCCACGAACATCATAAACAGACCTATAAGGACGGCCGGCAGAGCCACGTCCTTCATCTGTGACGGCCGGGCAAGCAGCCCCAGCATCAGGAACATCAACAGTTGCATCAGCCAGGTGATGCCGTCAAAGAATTTGAGAACATCCCGTTTCTGGGGAATATGTACCCTGTTCGAAATCATAATCGCGGACAGGTATAACGCCACCAGGGAGTTTCCCTTGAGCAACGTGGCCAAACCGCTCACAAAGAAAGCTATGCTGAGCACCAATATGCAATACAGGGCGCTGCTGTCGAGATTGATCTTCTCCAGCAGCCATTTGGCGCCGTAACCCACCACAAAGCCCACCGCAAGGCCGATAGCCACCTGCAGTATGAACAACAGCGCCGCCGAACCGACAGCACTCCAGGTGCTCACGCCGCCGCCTTTGAGAAGGGTTATCATACGCACCAGTATTATGGTGGACAGATATGCCATAGGGTCGTTGCTTCCGGACTCCAGTTCCAGCATCGGTCCCAGATTCTCCCTGAGATGCAGCCGTTTGCCTTTAAGTATGGAGAATACCGAAGCCGAATCGGTAGATGACATAATGGCGGCGAGCAGCAGGCAGGTCAGCACCGAACCACCGATGACGCCTGTATACGGCCGGGCAGCAAAGAATATGAATCCCCCCGTAAGCAATATGGTAAGCAACACTCCGAAGGTAGAGAGTACCAACCCCTGCCACATTACGGGACGGGTCTCCTTGAAAGAGGTCTGGAGGCCGCCCGAAAATATGATTATCGTCATCGCAAAGTGGCCGATGGATTCGGCCACCTCGTAGTCATCGAAACGGAGGCCTATGCCGTCTGCACCGGCAAGCATACCCAAGAGCAGGAACAGCAGCAGTGACGGGGCGCCGAAACGGTTGCCGAACTTGTTCACAAGCAGGGCGCACAGCACCAGGATAGAGGCCAGCAGCAGAAGGTTTTCGGTGAGAGCCATTATTTGCCAAATACCTTTTCTATCAATTCAGAGAACTCCTCATAGGCGAATGTCCCTTCCAGAGAACGAAGGGCCTCGGCCAGGCCGCGGTAGTGCCACTCGTGGGAACGGCGGTCCCTGATGTGGAACAAATCCCACAATGCATCGCCCTGGACTTCATAATCCCTGGCGATCGCACGCATATTGGAAAGCTTATCGCCCATAGCCACCATTTTGACATCCTGCGATGCGGACGCCAGCCGGTTCATCGCCACCTGCTTGCGATAGTGCCAACTCTGCTCGTCACTTTCGCCTTCTACCTCTACGTCACTCTCTGCATCCACCAGGCCGGCCACCCTGTCGCCGAATTCTTTTCTGATATCCTCCAAGGTAACGGAGGTATCTTCTACCGTATCGTGCAGGGCTGCCGCAGCCAGCAATTCCTGGTCGGAGGTCAGGGTGGCGACTATGGCCATCGCCTCCATCGGGTGAACTATATAGGGAAAGCCCTTGCCCCTGCGTTCGGTGCCGCCGTGGGCTTTGACTGCAAATACTATTGCCCTGTCCGTCAGGGTCGTATCAATGTGTCCTTCTGCCATAATCTACTGATTCATAAAGGGAAGCTCGCCAGCCTGCTCCACAAGGAACTTTGCCATCGCCTCGTTGCCCTCGCCGGGGCCGTTGATGGCATCCAGCATCAACTTCAGGCCCAGGCTGCCGCCGCCGTTTTTCAGTATGTATGCGGTGCAGAGGTTCTGCGGCCCTATAGAAGATGAAATAATGTCGATATCGGTCAGGCCAAGCTGGAAGCAGGCTATCTGGTAGGCCGCCTCACCGTATTTGTCTATAAGGCCGTCTATGTCCCCCAATGTCTTGAAGCCCATACCCTTAAACACAGAAAGATAGTCCGTAAGCGGTACCTGCTGTATCTCCGCCTGGTTAATCGATGCTATCCGGCGGTTAAGATTGTCAAAAGGACCTATCGCCAGATAGCTGCGGAAGGCATCACCGTCGAGCGGCACTTCCGATAGATTTCCCGAAGCCACCAGATTCTGCACCTTGCGGCGATAGTCGGCAAGTTCGCTGCGGATGCGACTGAATTCATCGTCTACAAGTTCCAGCAAACCGGCCAGTCGGCTCAGGCTGCGCAAGTATCTCTGTGGAATCTCAACGCCGCTCTTGTAGCCGGTATCGTGGTTCATATTCGCCCAGGCGTGTTGGAGGACGGTGCGCATCTGCACTTCGAACCGGATTTTATTTACCTCCGGGTGGGATGCGTCCCTGTAGCTTGACTCGGGTATCCGGCAAATGTAATGAAGCGACTGATAGCCGAATCTGTCTATCTCGTGCATCTTGCGCTTGTCCACGCTGTTTTCCCAGTCAATGTCGAAAAGACGCTCCACCATAGACGCCACCTTGTCTACATCATCTATGTAGAAAGTTATTATCCGAAGCCCTACGATATCCGTGATGTCGGTGATTCCGGCATACTTGTCTCCTTTCAATTCCAGTTTCTCCGCAAGCGACTGCTCTGTCTTGACACGGTGTTCGATAGCCGCGACAATGACTCCCGCCTCCTCGAAGAACTGCTTCAATTTTTCCGGCAGTTTTTCAGCCATCTGCTCGAATGCCGGCTTCAAGGCGCGGTACTCATTGAGAATCGCCGCGGTGTGTTCGTTAATTTCTTTCATAATGTCGCTAATTTATATAAAACTGGCGGTTATGTGAAAAAATTCTGTTAAATTCGCGATATTAAACCATAATCCAGATGAAGCGATTCCTTATTATTTCACTGGCGTCATTGGCGCTTCTTTTCTCGCCTGTCGCCGCTTCTGCACAGTATTTCGATCATCTTGCGCTCGGTGCCGGTCTCGGCCTTGACGGTATCTCCCTTCAGGCGGCCGCCCCTGTCGGCGACTTCGTACAACTGCGCATCGGCGGAAGCTATATGCCCCCCTTCGGCTACAAAGGCAATATAAAGGACTTTCAGTATCAGCCGGGCGAGACTTTGAGTTTAGGCATCGACGCCAGAGCGAATATCAAGAGTTTCAATGCGATGGTGGATCTTTTTCCGGGCAGGCAAACGCCTTTCCATTTCACCGTCGGACTGTTCGCGGGGCCCGGCACCCTTGTCAGCACCATCCTTACGCCCGAAACGGAAGATAAGGATTGGGCAGAGTCCGGTATACGGATAGGTGACGTAATGGTTCTCACCGACCGGGACGGTGCGGCAAAAGTCAATGTCGGGGTCAATAAAGTCCTACCTTACCTCGGTATCGGCACAGGCCGTGCCGCCGACAAATCCAAATTCGTATCTTTCTGCTTTGACCTTGGTGTCTGCTACAGCGGCGGTCTCGGCCTCTACACCTACGGCACCAATATCAAAACCGGCCAGGAAGAATACATCCGCATCACCAGCAACGATTTCAAGGAGCACGACGCCGACGACAGGGGCATCGTCGACAAACTGTACGGCATACCCGTCGTGCCTATGCTGAAGTTTTCCCTTTTCTTTAAAACCTTCTAGTTATCAGCCATATGAAACGTTTATTCCTGATTGCCTGCTGCGCACTGATTGCATTTGCGTCTTGCACGAAGCCCGAGGGCGGCGCTTCCACCAAATTGACAACCCCGAAAGACAAGGAGCACCACGCAAGTTTTACTCTCAACGACAAGAAATTTGATGTCCCCATCAAGAAGGGTGTCGTCCCCAAGACCGTCGTCGTCACTTCGGGCGGTGAATTCCTGCTCGGTTTCTACGATAACGACGCCGCCGTTCCGGAAAAGGCCCCTTATAAATATCGCTCCGGCAGATTCAGCCTTGCCGGCGCCAAGGCCATCGTTGCCGGTCTCAGGTTCAGTTTCCAGAAATACGGGGAACTCCTGATCAAGGAGGGCTCCGGCAATGAATGGCTCATCGATTATATCGCACCCGACGGCACCACCTACAGTGGCGTAGCCACCACCTCCGGCGATAAGATCTCGGGGGTTATGGCAGACAACGTCTGCCGCAGCTGGAAACCCGCAACCATTCTCGTGAGCGCTTCCGGCGGCAACATTACCAATGCCATCGTAGGCAAGAAGTTCTCTGCCGACCTCAAACAGATTTTCGATTTCCTGAAAGACGGCGGTATGGACATCGACAACGGTGCGTTTGCACAATATGCCCTAGAGTCCGTCGCCTTTACGGAGGGAGGTCTCTTCATTATCAATTTCAAGAACTTCAGCGTCTCTCCCTTCGTGGGCAATTTCACGCTCAAGGAGAATCAGGAAGAGAACATCTCTTACAAGTTCGATCTCGCCTGGGTGGACAATCCCCTGATTCCCGTCACCGGTACCGGCACACTTACAGTAACAGGCACGCAACTGACGCTCTTCACAGAGTCTGACGCCACCGTCAAGGGCAAGACCTATCACGTAAGCGCCACCATAATCTGCGAAGAAATCAAATAATCCCTGTGTCCGTGGCACGGACCGGTGCAATCAAAGGTGCGCTGCAGCCGGATGGTTGCAGCGCACCTTTTTTGCATCTTTTACCCCCATTTCAGACAAACCCTTTTAGGCAGATTTATCCAAATATCTTATATTTGTGCAAAAGACAAAAGTATTTCAGACGATGAGACCAGATACCAGACCCGGAGAGAACGGAGAAGTTTACATCCCTTACTCAAAACGCAGCGGAAACGAATCAATCGTGTATTTCACCCGTAAGCTTGATGCTGGCGGCCTGCTCAAGGCCTACGACGCCATCAGTGACTGCCTCAAAGGCAAGATCGGCATCAAGTTACACACGGGAGAGCCCCACGGTCCCAACATCATCCCGCGCCAGTGGGTGAAGAATCTTTATGAAAAACGCATCCCCGACGCCTCTATTATCGAGACCAACACATATTACGAAGGCGACCGCTATACAACAGAGCAGCATCGCGCCACCCTCAGTACCAACGGCTGGACATTCTGCCCCGTGGACATTATGGACGAAGAAGGGACCTTCTGGCTGCCGGTGAACGGCGGTAAGTGGTTCGACTCAATGAGCGTGGGCAACCATTTGATGAATTATGATTCCATGCTGACGCTGACTCACTTCAAGGGTCACACCATGGGCGGCTTTGGCGGCAGCAACAAGAATATAGGCATAGGCTGCGCCGACGGCCGGATCGGCAAGAAGATGATACATACCGCCGCCGGCAGCGACGATATGTGGAGTATCGCTATGGAAGAACTGATGGAGCGCATCACCGAGTCCACGAAAGCCACCGTGGACCACTTCGGCAAGAATGTGGCCTACATCAACGTAATGCGCAATATGTCTGTTTCCTGCGACTGCGAGGGCGTCGAGGCAGAGCCCGTTGTTACCCCCAACGTGGGCATCCTGGCGTCACTTGACATCCTGGCCATTGACCAGGCCAGCGTGGACATTATTTACGCAATGAAAAAGAACGAACGGCACGCCCTGCAGGAGCGTATCGAGACCCGCCACGGCCTGCGCCAGCTCAGCTATATGAAAGAGCTTGGAATGGGATGCGACCGCTACGTGCTCATCGACCTGGACAACGGCGGTGCCCGAATAGTGGCCAAGGATGCCGCGAAAGGACTGAAACCCTTCAAAGGATAGTACCGGCACTTATGAGCGACAAGAAGACCTTCTGGGATAAAGTCAAAGTTCACTGGCGGGCCATCATTTCGATGACCGGGGAGTTGGACACAGTTTCTGCCACAGAGAAAATCAGCAAGGGCATCAATGTCCGCGGCACCACTGTCTGGATTCTCGTATGCTCCATAATAATAGCATCCGTAGGCCTGAACATCAACTCGATACCGGTCATCATCGGCGCTATGCTCATATCGCCGCTTATGGGGCCTATATTCGGTATGGGCCTGTCGCTTTACACCAACGACAGAGACCTGCTGGTCAATGCACTCAAAAACTTTCTGGTGATGGTGGTGGTGAGCATAGTCTCCTCCACCCTCTACTTCTTGCTCTCTCCGCTCAAAATGGCCAATCCTACGGAACTGCTGGCCCGCACCAGCCCGACACTGTACGACGTGTTCATCGCCTTTGCCGGAGGTATCGCGGGGATGCTGGAGCAGACCCGCAAGGAGCGGGGCGTAGTGCTCTCGGGAGTAGCCATCGCCACCGCCCTGATGCCGCCGCTCTGCACCGCCGGGTTCGGCATCGCCAGCGGCAATTTCCACTACTTTTTCGGAGCGCTTTACCTCTTCCTGATCAATACCATTTTCATCTTGCTGGCGTCCTACGTCACAGCCCGCTATATGCACTTTGACAGGGTCAGTGAAGAGAATCAGCAGAACCGCAGCTTCCGCACCATCTCCACAATAATCCTGATAGCGATAATAGTTCCCAGCGTGCTGAGTGCCATAACTATGATCCGTGACAACAACATCCAGCGCGATGTGGCAGCCTTTGTTGAAGAGAACAAGGCCTATGGCAACGCCTATATCTACGACTATGACATTGCCGGAAGCGACGCCGTCGTTTATTTTGCCGGCGATCTGACAGCGGGCGACCTGGACTTCCTTTACAATGCCGCACGGCGGCACAATCTTGACACAACCAAACTGAGCATCAAGGTCAACGCCGTAGGTGCCAGGGCCGACGAACTGCTCAAGGGAGTGTATGCCCGCAGCGACGAGGCGATAGCTGCCAGAGATGCCCGCATCAAGGAACTGGAAAGCCAACTGTCCCAGACAGAAGGCAAAGCTATCCCATACGGACAGGTCACAAGGGAACTGAAGTATAAATATCCTTCAGTAAGCAGTCTCTCCATATCCCGGGGGTCGCGGGTGGTCATGAAAGCCGACAGCTTGTCGGAGGTTCCCGTGACCAATGCAATCATCCAGTCATCGGAGGCCCTTTCCGCAGAACAGATTGCAGAAATCACCCGGTGGCTCAGGCTGAGGTTGGATGACACCACCATTGTAGCGAACAACATTATAGAATCAGAATAAATGAAAAAGACACTCAAGTTTTTTGTAATGGCGGCGTTTGCGCTGTCAATTTGCGCTGCCGCCTCGGCAGCCGGCAAGAGCATCCAGGTGATGTCGCCCGACGGAAGCCTCGTTGCAAACATCACGGTCGGCAAGGGCCTTTCGTATTCCGTTTTTCACAATGGTGACTGCCTGCTGAATGACTCCCGCGTGGAGATGATGCTCACCGACGGAAGCGTGTACGGAAGCGGCAAAATGCAGAAATTCACCCGTCGCAGCGTGAACGACAAGTTCAAGGCGATAGCCTACAAGCGCGCGGAAGTCACAGACTGTTACAACGAACTGACCCTGTCTTATAAGAATTGCGACGTAGTCTTCCGCGCCTATGACGACTGCATCGCCTATCGTTTCATCTCCAAGAGCAAAAAACCGTTCAAGGTAAAGAGCGAAACCGCCGAGTTCAACTTTGCAGGTGACTGGAATACCTGGGCCGGATTCTCCTGGGGCGCATTTGAATCGTCTTTCGAGAATATCTACGAATACTCCAAACTCAGCGCCATCCATCCTGAGAAAATGGCTTTCCTGCCGCAGATGATCGATGCGCCCAAAGGGGTCAAAATCAACATAATGGAATCTGCTCTCTACAAGTATCCCGGTATGTATCTCCAGGCAGACGGCACCTCCAAACTGCACGGTTTGTGGCCCCAGATGCCCAAGGAACTGGAAATGGGCGGATACAACAACATCCAGGAAATCGTCAAGAGCCGCCACGACTATCTGGCCGAGTGCAATGCCGGCGAAAGATTCCCTTGGAGGATTGTCGCCGTAAGCACCAGGGATATCGATATGGCTACAAACGACATAGTTTACCGTCTGGGTGACGCTCCCGCCAAAGGCAGCGATTTCAGTTGGGTCAAGCCCGGCAAGGTGGCCTGGGACTGGTGGAACGGCTTCTATGTTACAGGCGTTGACTTTGTGGCCGGAATCAACAACGATACCTACAAGCATTACATAGACTTTGCTTCGGAAAACGGCATCGAGTACATCATTATGGATGACGGCTGGAGCCAGAGCGGCTACAGCGACCTTTTCCACATCGTACCGGAAATCGACCTTGAAGAACTTATCGCCCACGCCAATGCCAAGGGTGTCGGCATCATACTCTGGGCCGGATACTACGCCTTCCACCGCGATATGGAGAAGGTATGTGACCACTATTCAAAGATGGGCATCAAAGGGTTCAAGGTGGACTTTATGAACCGCGACGACCAGCCGATGCTCGAATTCTACACAGAGGCTGCCAGGATTGCGGCGAAATATCATCTGGTTCTGGATTTCCACGGAGCCTTCAAGCCCCACGGTCTCAACCGCACCTATCCCAACGTGCTCAACTACGAGGGCGTCTTCGGCCTGGAAAATATGAAATGGAGCGGCATTGAGATGGATATGCCACTGAACGATGTGACCTTCCCCTACATCCGTATGGCTTCCGGAGTCGTGGATTATACCCAGGGCGCTATGCGCAACGGCTCCAAGAGCACCTATCTTAAGAGCCGCGAGCCCATGAGCCAGGGCACCCGCTGCCATCAACTTGGCGAATATGTTATCTTCGACTCCCCGCTCTGTATGCTTTGCGACGGTCCTTCCGCCTACCGCAAAGAGCCCGAATGCCTCTCGTTTATCTCACGTATACCCACCGTTTTCGACGAGACTGTCGGCCTCGACGGGAAAGTTGGTGAATCTGTGATTATGGCAAAACGCAGCGGTGACACCTGGTATGTAGGCGGCATCACAAACTGGGACCAGCGCGACGTATCCGTGGATCTCAGTTTCCTTGGCGGTGGCAGCTGGAAGGCAGAAATCTACCGCGACGGTGCCAATGCCGACCGCCACGCCACAGATTTCAAGCGCGAATTCAAGACGGTCAGTGCCGATGAACCGCTGAACATCCATATGGCTTCGGGCGGCGGCTTCGCGGTCATCCTGACTAAGTAGTTCCCGGGGATTGGGAAAACTATGAAAAGAATCTTCACGATAATTCTGGTTGCCGCCGGCCTCCTTGCTGTTGCTCCCGCCCTGGCCGCCAGGGAGTGGAAGGCTGAAAAACTGGAAAAGTGCGACCCGTATATGACCCTTCAGGGCGGCTATGGCTATCTGGTCAAGAATACGCCCAAAGCTGACATCTGGTGGGCAGAAGGGGTTTACAAACCCATGAAAGACACCCCGGTGGCCCAGCGCAAAGGCCGCAGGATAAAACTGACTACAGCAAAAAATGAATACGAATCCTTCATCATCGTGGTCAATCCCAAGACTCCTCTACAGGCTGTTAAGGTTGATGTCAGAGGCCTGCCAAAAGGCGTCGAGGCCAAGGTGCGCAAGGTAGAATACGTTACCGTCCGCACCCCCAGCGACAGTTTCGGCTACACCGGCCAGTGGCCCGATCCGCTGCCTCTCTACGATGTTGCAGAGGACCTGCCGGCAGGCGAAAACACATCCTTCTGGATTACAATCAAGACTCCCTGTTCGCGCCGCAAGGGCTGCTACCGCGGCCGCGTGGTACTAACCGATGCCGACGGCTGGAAGGTCAACATTCCGCTGAGGGTGAAAGTACGTTCTTTCACACTGCCCCGCACCCCCAGTGTCTCCAGCGGCTACGGTCTCTGGTTCGACCACGTGATAAACTACGAGAACCTCAAGACCATAGAGCAGCAGAAAGAGGTCTTCTACAAGTATCTGGACGCCTTTATCGATTATAAGATATCTCCGTACAACCCGTTCTGGTATGCCCCCATCAAGACAACCATCAATCCCGACAACACTGTCAGCCTGGATTTCACCGAATTCAACAAAGTGGCCGCAAAGTACTTTGGCGAAGGAGGCTTCAACTCATTCGTAGTGGATGTTGAAGGGCTGGGCAGCTGCAGTCCGGGCGGCTATGTCCGCGGTACCTTCGGCGGCTACGAATTCGGCACACCGGAGCACGAGGCACTGATGGCCGACTATCTGCCCAAGCTTCAGGACGGCCTTGAGAAGGCCGGCGTACTGGACAACTGTTACATCTATTGGGGTGACGAGCCGCTGGATTCCTCCTACCCCTATATCCGCGAGGTACATACCCTTATGAAGAAATACGCCCCGCGCATCCGCACCTTTATGACAGAGCAGGTCACCTGGCTGGAGACTCCCGCAGATTTTGACGTAGGGGACGTAACCGACATCAGCTGCGTAAGCTGGAACTGTTTTGACAACCACCCCAAGGTGACGGAATACAGCGGTCCCGGGCAGGAAGTATGGAGCTACCTGTGCTGCGCCACCAAATACCCCTACTTCACCAATTTCGTAGACCATAACGGCATAGATTTACGCCTGTGGCTCTGGGCCACATATATGTACGGAATGAAGGGCATCCTTATCTGGAGCGCCACCTGCTGGAACTCCGCCTGCATAATGCCCGAAGGTCAGCTACTTAACGTATGGGAAACTCCCGACTGCTACGGAACAGGCAAGACCGGTCCCGAATTCTTCGCCTGCGGCGACGGCATAATGTTCTACCCCAACAACCGACACCCAAACGAGGATAAGGAAACGGTCTTTACAGGTGATCCCATCCCCTGCATCCGTATGGAGATCAACCGCGACGGCATAGAGGACTATGAGTATCTGAAGATGCTCGGGGAACTCATCCCTGCCATGGACGAGGCCGATGCCGCAGCCGCCCGCGAACTGCTGGTACTGCCCGAGGAGGTCTTTATGGACGACGATGCCGGGCATCCCGACAAGTACTACATCCAGGATCCGCAGTTCCTGCTGGAACGCCGCGAGCTGATTGCCTGTCTTATAGAGAAGTATAAATAATGTCTTTACTCTGTGCTATAGTGTCTATGCTCACAGTTCTGCCATATACGATACCGCAATACAAAGTCGCTGTAGAGCGGGATGTGGTATATACCCGGGCAGAAGGGTACCGGAAGGAGGCAACTGAAGAGACCAAAGGGTCCCTCCCAGTTGGGCTGCGTCAGGGCGACAAGAGCCTTCTGGATCTGGATATGGATATCTATATGCCGGAAAATGATGAGTCCGAAAAGCGGCCGCTGCTGCTTATGATGCACGGCGGCTCGTTCTTTATGGGCAACAAAGAAGAGAAGGGGCAGGTCGCCTGGTGCGAGTATTTCGCTTCTTTGGGGTATGTTGCCGTCTCTATCAACTACCGGTTGGGATTCCGCCTGGGCAAGAGGTCCTATTGCGAGGCGGAGGACCGGGCGGTAGAAGATGCCGGCGCCGCCCTGTCGTACCTGCTGGGCCGTGAAGACCTGAGGATAGATCCGGACCATATATTCGCTGCCGGAACCAGCGCAGGAGCCATCATAGCACTGAGGCTCGCCTTCCGGGATACGGGTATGGATGCCGGTGGTGTCGCCGGAGAACATCCCCGCATCTGTGCAGTGGGCAACTTCTGGGGCTCGGTCCGCGACCTTTCGGTGCTGGAGTATTCCTCCACCCCCATACTGTCGTTCCAGGCCACAGGAGACCCGATTATGCCCTACGGCGGGGGGTATCCATTCAAAAAATTCAGCTGGGGCCCAACGCGGTT
>CACYEB010000135.1 GCA_902773305.1 uncultured Bacteroidia bacterium | reverse complement strand
GCATTCGTGCATGCCCCTCTGCAGCGGGCGGACCGCGTGGTTGCAAGGGCGCTTGACTATGTCAGGGACAGTGTCCGCTTCGACAATAAGTACGATTTGCAGGACTCCACGGAGGTTTACTGTACTGAATTGATATGGCGGTTGTTCAATATCGAAGGGATTGACCTGAGCGAAGGACGGCGCAGCTACGTGGTTTTGCCGTTGTTCAACGGACACGGTTGCATCTGCCCCAACGATTTGCTGCTTAATACACAAAACGAGAGCTATTATGTTTATTAATCAATAACCAATCTTTCTAATTATGAAAAAAGTATTACTATTTTTCAGTATGCTTGCGATTGTCGCAACTGCAGTTGCTGTATCTTGCAACAAAGAGGCCATCAAGATCGACAAGACGACCCTGTCGGTATCTCACAAAGGCGAAGAGGTGACCTTGAAAGTTACTGCAAACGGTGAGTTCACTTCACAACCCGATGAGAAATGGCTGAAGGTTCTAGGTTCCACCATCACGGTAGAGCCCAATGCCTACATAGCAAGCCGTAGCGGCCACGTGACGTTTTACTGTGGAGACCAGAGCGCAACGGTTCTTGTCAATCAGGAAGGGCGCAGTCCCAGTGGTGTGGTAGAAATTGCCGTTGATGCCGCCCGTGTGAGCGACTACCAAACCTTCTATGATTGCTTGGATACGACCGAAGAACAAAGAGCCGCATTGGAGGAATTATACAAAATGAAAGCACCGAGTCTGGATGATTCTGATATCCTGGATGGTTTCCAGATTCTTTCCGAAACCGTAACTGATTCCGATGAGGCAACGGTAAAGGTTAAGTACTATCCCAAGGGCGGCGACCCCACCGAGGTGGAGTGGACGCTGACCAGAAAGCAGGGCAAGTGGAAAATCAATTACGACAATTTATTGAATATACCGAAATAGCCGGTATCACATACCAAGGATGTTTTTCTTGCTTTGCCCGATCCTGAAATCTTTCAGATAGAAGGGCTCCATATAGGCAACATCTTCGAAATCGCCCGCCAGATACTTTTTGCGGGCGATTTTTGCCATATAACGGGCGTCGGGACCGCAAGGGAAGAACCGGGCGGCAGGGTGGCTTGTCAACTCGGAAAATTTCCGGCAGCCGTCGCCGCAGAAAAGAACGTTTCCCTTATCCAGCAGGTCGCAGTAAGAATCAGCCTCCAGAATCATCGGCTCTATCTCGCCGATACGTATGGCGGTGCTGTCATATACTGCCTGATAAACCTCCATACGGCGGGCGTCTATCATAGGGACGATAAAGTCCGGCCTTTCTCCTTCATAGAGCCCGACAACCTGGTTTGCAATCAAGTCCAGAGTGCCGACCCCGATGAGGGGGATCCCAGCGCCAAAGCAAAGGCCCTTGGCCATTGAGACACCTACTCTCAGCCCTGTGTAGGAACCCGGGCCGCTGCTGACAGCCACAGCAGAGCACTCTTTGACACTGACCGATTCCTTTTCCAGCATCGTCTCTATGGAGGCTGCCAGGAGTGACGACTGTGCCCTGGGACGGTCGATGTAACACGAGGCGACAACAGTGTCGCCTTCGGACAAAGCGGCCGAGCAGAAATCGCCGCTGGTCTCTATCGACAAAATCAAATCAGTGTATTTCGACATCTTTGCTCAATTTTATCCTTGCCCCCTCAGTGAGGGTCTTGTTCACCGCCTGGAACGGTCCCGTAACTATCAGGTCGCCGGAAGAAAGGCCGCCTGTAATCTCAGTCCTGCTGAAATCCTGTATCCCGCAGCTTACCGTGGCGCTGCTTACCTGCAGCCGGTCGTCGACCTTCCAGACAGTTTCCCGGCCATCCTTTAGGAAAACCGCCTGCAAAGGTACGGTTAAAATATTATTTTTGGAACCGGTATGGATGATAACGGTAGCGGACATACCAGGAAGGAGTCTCTTGCTGCTGCGGGAATCGATGCTTATCCTGACCTCGAAATCAGATGAGGCTCCCGCCGCAACAATGCCGGCAGCGCTGTAGGCTATCTTGGAGACGTGTCCGGTGAGGACTTCACCCGGGAGCGCATCGGGCTTTATCTCCACACTGTCGCCGATATCCACGTTGCAGATATCGTTCTCGCCCAGGCTGACGACGGTCTCCATCCGGTCGAGGTCGGCGATGGTGAGCATCTCCGTCCCTGCCATAGTGGCTGTTCCGACGACCCTTTCTCCCCGTTTTATCCTGAGCGAGGTCACAACTCCGTCCATGGGGGAGTAAACCAGCGTTTTGCGCAGTTCGCTGAGGGAGGCTTGAAGTGCCGCTTCTGCCGCTTCGACCTGGCAGCGGCACTCCCCGGCCCGGGCTGTGGCGCACTCAAAGGCGGCCTCTGCCTGCTCCAGCTGTGCCAGGCAGCCGGCATCGCTTTCGCAGAGCCGCTGCAGGCGCTCGTATTCCAGTTTTTTCAGATGCGCCTCCTTCTGCTGTGCCTCAAGGGCTTTCCGGGCGCCTTCGAGCGATGCTTCGTTGCGGACGATGGCGGTCAAATAGCTCTCCTGCTTGATTTTCAGCAGTAAGTCGCCCCTTTTTACAGTATCCCCCTCGTCAAAAAAAATATCGGTTATTTCACCCGAAACATCCGGTGAGATTTTGACTTCTTCAACGGGCCGTATCCGGCCGTAGGCGGAGGCACTTGTGCTGATGTCGCCCATCTCGGGATATGCCGCCTCCACGATACAGGCCCCGTCTTTCGCCGCCCTGGATAGAATCGTTGCCAGGACGGCCGCTGCGGCGACGGCAATCCACCATACTTTCTTTTTACCGCCTGCACTCATCTTCGTAATACTCCATTATTTTCAAATGAAACAGATATTTGCAAACAAACTGCGCCAGTTCACATTCGCTCTGGGAGAGAGCTTCGCGGGCATCTATCCATTGCGAAGTGGTTATTGCTCCCTCTTCATACCTGGCGGTCTCCTGCGACAGCCTCTCGCGGCACATACGGCATTTTTCGCGACAGATACTGCATTGACTGCAGAGCAGGTTGCCCTGTTCCAGGAGATCTTCTGCATATCTGGCAGCCTTTTCCCTGGCCTGCCTGAGTTTGATTTCGCTCTCTTGGAGTTCGCATTTTGAGCGTGCCACGGCGGTGAGCCGCTTGCCTGCGTCAAAGAGGGGGACTGACAGACTGAGCGCTACCGACGGATTGCGGTTGCCGTTCATCTGCTCCCGGAACCCGGCCTCGGAGGCGTCGCTGTAATACGTACCGTAGCCTGCCGACAGGCTGAGGGTGGGCAGCAGGGCTCCCTTGGCCGCCTTGAGGGCAAACGAAGCGGCCTCCGCCTCGCTCAGTGCAGCCTTTACCATCGGCGGTGTAAGCGCCGGATCTATCTGGGGACATAAGGGGCCGGTGCCGCCGCATGCAGCTGATGATGTGTCGGTAAGGAACACGCCGTTGCACCCGAGCAGGGCTTTGAGTCGCTGCATATTTTCGTTTTCCTGTCCCAGTGCGGCCGCCATCTGCGACAATATATCCGCCCCCTTGGCCTCCAATTCCAGCAAATCGCTCTTCGAAACGGCTCCCAGCGCCACGGCGCTCTCTATCCTCTCCCTTTGCAACTGCACGTTGTCGTAGCTTTCGCGGAGCCGTTCGCGAGTGATCCTTGCCAGAACATTGCCCAGGTAAGAGGCTGCTATGTCTGCCTTGACCTCGAACTCGGTCTGCCGGCCTGCTTCTGCCGCAGCTTTGTCCAGGGCCCTGTTCATGGCGATAGTGTTGATGCGTGCAAATCCTTCGAAAACAGAGACAGAAGCCCCGACCGATGCGCTTGTCTGCCGCGTGAGTCTGTTCCTGACAATGACAAGCTCTTGCATATCGACGCTCCGCCCCCAGTTATAGTATTGATTTGCATTGAAATGAAGGGTGGGGAGCAGTTCCAGTTTTGACTGGATGAGTCTCTGACGGCATTTCTGCTGGCCTATTCTGCCCAGAAGTACGTCGCAGTTGTTTTCCAAGGCGTATTTGATGCACTGCTCCAGGCTCCATACGGGTATCTGCGCGGTCAGCGGTACAAGCGCCGCCGCCAACATTGAAAAAACGGCAATTAAACGTTTCACTGCTCCCACACCCTTTTCAGATTGCTACAAGGTAGGTTCCACGGTGGGTTCCTTGCCCGAGAAAAGGTTTGCTATACACCTGACGATGAAGCCGATGGCATATCCGATGTAGTAAAGTGCATTCTGGGCATTCTTGTCGGCCCCTCCGCAAACACGGCAGCACTCGGCGGCCGTGACCATCTCCAATTCGTGACGTTTCATAGCGGTGTCCTCCCTATTTCACGAGATTGAAGCCGTCCTTGAACCCCTTGATCAGCTGGGGGATGTAGTCGTCCAGAAAATCGAGTACCTTGCGGACGATGGTCATAATGGCGCCGAGATCGAATTCAGCTGCAATGCCGCCGCAGATGCAGAGCTCGGAAGAAGTCAGTCCCTCCAGAGCTTTTCCACAAAATCTTTGTTCTTCCATAGTAGTTTGTTTTTTAGTCGTTTGTCTGCAATATACGGGTGTGCAGGCATCACCCTTGGTGAATGCGCATTCACATCTCTATCTGATAGTCCGCAATAGGTATTTCATCGGCCTTATGGGTAATCATAATGACGGTGATATTGCGTTCTTCATTGATTCTCTTTATTGCTTCCAGGGTCTTCAGCTGGGAAGCGTAGTCCAGTGAATTGGTCGCCTCGTCCAGTATCAGTATGTCGCTCTGCCGATACAGGGCGGCGGCGATGGCGATGCGCTGTTTCTGACCGCCCGACAGACGGCAGCCAGACTCGCCCACCACGGTCATCACTCCCCGCGGAAGTTCTTTGATAAGTTCGTCAAGTCCCAGGCTGAACAGCAGATACGCCACTCTCTCCAGGTCATAGCCGTCCCTTGCGCAAGTGATATTGTACAGTATCGTGTCATCGAAAAGCCTGACATCCTGGGGCACTATCGTGACCTTTTTCCGCCAGGCGGCCAGATTGAACAGGGAAATGTCCATTCCGCCAAAGGAAATGATACCTTTTGCCGGGGAGTAGAGGCGCATCGCAAGCGCCGCAAGTGAACTCTTGCCGCATCCGCTGCGTCCCTTGACCACTGTTATTTTCCCTGCCGGTACGGTAGCTGAAAAATCTTCAAGCAGATTCAGGGCCCCGGGGTAAGAGAATGTAATCTTGTCGAAGACCAGATCCCGCACTCCCGCGGGGGGCTCGCACCCCTGCTCGGGTTCTTCTGGCAAGTCCATCACCTCGAATAGCCGCTGCGATGCTATTTTGGTCTGCTCTATCAGCGAACTTGCCCCCACCAGCTGTGCCAGGGGCGCGCTGAAAAACGATGTTATGGCGTAGAAACCAACCAGCGTGCCTACGCTGATCTGCCCTGAGAGTATGACCAGCGAGCCTGCCGACAGCAGCACCACCGTGAGCAGTTTGCTTACCGTCTCGGCAATCAGGGAATACCTGCCGGCAGATCGTCCTCCATTGAAAATGCTTCCGCACAGGGAGATGTATTGGGACTCGAGTGCCTTAGCGGCCTCGCTTTCCCGACCGGCGAACTTCACTCCCTTGACTGTGGATATGCCCTCTATGCACTTGCGTTCGAACGTGGTGCTGCCACCTACTATTTCCCGGTTGTATTTTTTGCCGGCCCTGGAGGCAAGATAAAAGATCAGCGTGTATACGGGCACGAACAGGGCCATCAGAAGCGCCAGTTTCCAATGGAAAGAGAACATTAGCACAAACGCTGTCAGGAGGGTGATCAGGCTTATGACAATAGAAGAGATCCCCTCCGTGACGAATCTGCGCAGGGTATATGCGTCGCCGATGCGGGAATTGATCTCGCCGGCGCTACGGATGTTGAAGAAAGCCACGGGCAAACGGAACAAATGCGAAATGTAGGTAGAGATGATCCGAAGGTCTATCCCCGTGGCTGCGGATAACAGGGTATTGGTTCTCAGATTACCAATGATTAAAGCAAGAACAGAAAGAAAGGCCATCGTGGCAGCCGGCCAGATTATCCGCGAACTGTCGCCGGAGGCGATGACTGTGTCTATGAAATATTGTAGGAACAGTGAAAAACTGATACCCACCAGGATATACACTATGGAGAGTAGGGTGGAGAGAGCTATCTTGCTGCCGTACAGGGAGAAAAGTTGCCTGATGCGGGTGGCGGCGGAGACTCTCCTGTCGCCTGGGGCGAACTCTTTGCCGGGCTTTATCTCCACCAGGTAGCCGGTCCATTCCGCCTCGAGTTCTTCCTTGCCGATCCGCTTGATTTTCCCTTCGGCAGGGTCCATGATCTGCGCCGTTTCCCCGTGCATTGAACACAGGACGACAAAATGCAGTTCGCCCTCTCCCTTGTCTGTGTGGAGTATCACCGGCAATTGCCCGCTCAGAATCTGACCCAAGTCCCTGGCGGACGACTTATATGGCCTGGCTTCGAGATTGACCATATTGCAGGCGTCCAGTATGCCTTTTATTGTGGTCCCTTCTGCACTTGCCCCACACGCCTGCCTTATGACTGCCAGGGGTAGGGAAAGTCCGTAATATCCGGCAACTGAGGCGATGCAGGCTACCGCGCAGTCGGTTCGGTCGTGTTGTCTGACAGGTTTTACGCTTCTCATAATTATCGTTCACTTCCAGAAGTGCACTTACGGAATCCTGGAGAGAGGCCCGGCGGCGCCCCGGCTTCGCACAGGTCCGGCTTACCCACTATAGGCCGAAGGTGCGGGGGACGATGCCATCGGCCGCTCTCCATTTTTCCGTCAGCACAAATCTTCCCTTCGTTGCCGCAAATATGGGGCGTCGCAGGGGCGAAAAACGAGCCTTTTTCTCAAAATTTTTGATTTTGAGAGGGCAAAACGGAAAAAGTTTTTTTAGAAAAGCGACTTCAAATATGGAAACACTCTTTCAACGAAAGTCAGAAGCGGCCTGTAGAAGCGGGATTCGCTGATTTTCTCTTCAGGGATGAAACCTATCAGGGAATTGGCGGAATCTGTCAAATATATCAGAGTCCCTATGACAAGGGCGCTGGTGGCCAGTGCCAGCACAAGTCCGGCCAGACGGTTGAGCCAGCCGAGCATTGCGATGTCCAGCACTTTCTCCAGCAGTTTGCCCGCCAGGTTAAGAATCAATGCGGCGGCTATGAAGATTACTGCAAAGGCGATGGCCTTGGCCCAGAAGGGCTCTATCTGGAATCTATCGGTGAGCCATCCGCCCACAATGTCTGAAAACCGCAGCGACAGCCAGATTCCCAGAACCACTACCGCCAGGGCGACCAACTGTCTGATGAAGCCGTTTTTCAGGCCGATGAAAACGCCGGGCAGGAAACAGGCGAGAATCACTATGTCTATTGTTCCCATTATCAGGATTATCTCTGACGCAAATTTAGCAAATAATATTATCTTTGCCGTTCA
The DNA here is from genome assembly GCA_902773305.1 of uncultured Bacteroidia bacterium. Taxonomy (GTDB): domain Bacteria; phylum Bacteroidota; class Bacteroidia; order Bacteroidales; family UBA932; genus Equibacterium. The sequence continues at coordinate 2,971 of CACYEB010000135.1, read as the reverse complement.
TTAATAACAACTATATGAGTTTTCCCGAGTATAAAAGTATCGATTTGGTTGAGGTCAATCAGACCATACTCGATGAATGGCGCAGAGAGGACGCGTTCCACAGGGTCCTCAAAATGAGAGAGGGGGCGCCCAGGTTCATATTTTTCGAAGGGCCGCCGTCGGCCAACGGGATGCCTGGCATCCACCACGTGATGGCCCGTTCCATCAAAGATGCGGTGTGCCGCTACAAGACGCAGACAGGCTATCTGGTAGAGCGCAAGGCGGGTTGGGACACCCACGGCCTTCCGGTGGAACTGGGCGTGGAGAAGATGCTGGGCATCACCAAAGAGGACATCGGGAAAAAGATATCAGTCGAAGACTACAACAGCGCCTGCCGCAAGGAGGTTATGAAATATACGGCGGAGTGGGTGAACCTTACCGAACGTATAGGGTACTGGGTGGATATGGATAATCCTTATGTAACCTATGACAATGCCTATATAGAGACTCTCTGGTATCTGCTCAAGGAAATCTACGACAAAGGTTATCTCTACAAAGGATACTCCATCCAGCCCTATTCCCCCGCTGCGGGGACCGGCCTCTCCACCCACGAACTCAACCAGCCCGGTTGCTACCGCGACGTCAAGGACACCACCGTCACGGCACAGTTCGAGGTGGTTCGCAATGCCGCCTCTGAAAAGTTGTTTGCCGGCACGACTCTGCCGGTGTACTTCCTGGCCTGGACCACAACCCCTTGGACGCTCCCTTCCAACACCGCGCTCTGCGTGGGCCCGAACATAGATTACGTGCGTGTAGAAAGCGTGAATCCCTACACCAAGGAGCCTGCCGTCTATCTGCTGGCAAAGGCCCTGGTGGACGCGCACTTCAACGACAAGAATCCCTATCGCGTTCTGGACGGTGAGTTCAAGGGCCGGAACCTGGCAGGCATCGCCTACAGGCAACTGTTTCCCTGGGTCAATCCGGGCGAAGGTGCATTCCGCGTGATCACCGGCGATTATGTCACAGTAGAAGACGGTACCGGCATAGTGCACATCGCCCCCACATTCGGCGCCGATGACGACAAGGTGGCCAGGGCTGCAGGGGTGCCGCCCATGCAGATGGTGGACATTCAGGGCAACCGTATGCCGATGGTCGACCGCACCGGCAAGTTCTTCCGCCTGGAGGACCTTGATCCGGAGTTTGTGGCCGCCAATGTTAACAAGGACCTATACGGCGTGTATGCAGGCCGCTTTGTAAAGAATGCCTACGACCCGACCCTCGGCCCCGACGACGCTACTCTTGACATAGACCTTTGCGTGGACCTCAAGCAGCAGGGCAAGGCTTTCAGGATAGAGAAGCACGTCCACTCTTATCCCCACTGCTGGCGTACCGACAAGCCTGTGCTCTATTATCCGCTGGATTCCTGGTTCATCAAGACCACCGCGGTGCAGGAGAAGATGGTGGAGATAAACAAGACAATCCGCTGGAAGCCCGAGTCCACCGGTACCGGGCGTTTCGGCAAGTGGCTGGAAGGTATCCAGGACTGGAACCTCAGCCGCAGTCGCTACTGGGGTACTCCGCTGCCCGTATGGCGCACCGAAGACGGCCGTACGGAGAAGTGCATAGGCTCCCTGGCAGAGCTTTACCGGGAGATAGACAAGTCGGTGGCGGCCGGCTTTATGAAGAGCAACCCGCTCAGGGATAAAGGCTTTGTTCCCGGTGATTTCTCCAAGGAGAATTATTTGAAGATAGACTTGCACCGTCCCTATGTCGATGATATTTTCCTGGTGAGCGATGACGGCCGCAAGATGACGCGCGAGAGCGACCTGATAGATGTATGGTTCGACTCCGGTTCGATGCCCTATGCCCAGGAAGGCCTTAAAAACATAGGCAATCCGCAGTTCACCCAAACGGCCGATTTCATAGCCGAGGGCGTTGACCAGACCCGCGGATGGTTCTATACGCTGCACGCTATCCACACGATGGTGAGTGGTACCGCAGCCTTCCGTACTGTGATTTCCAACGGCCTTGTCCTGGACAAGAACGGCAACAAGATGAGCAAGCGACTGGGCAATGCGGTAGATCCATTCAAGGCCCTTGACAAATACGGTGCCGATGCCCTCCGCTGGTATATGCTCACCAACGCCCAGCCCTGGGACAATCTTCGTTTCGATGAGGCCGGGGTTGATGAGGTGCGCCGCAAATACTTTGGAACCTTATATAATACATATTCGTTCTTCGCGCTCTATGCGAATGTCGATAAGTTCGACCCCGCTGCACCCGCAGTTTCGCAAGGTGCACTGCGCGAGATAGACCGCTGGCTGGTGTCGCTGCTTGGTACCCTTATCAAGGATGTCACCGCAGCTTACGAAGATTATGACATCACCACCGCCGGCCGCCTTATCCAGAACTTTGTGTGCGACAACTTGAGCAACTGGTATGTGCGCCTCAACCGCAAGCGTTTCTGGGGCGGCAGTATGAACGACGACAAACTGGCTGCCTATCAGACGCTGCATTCCGCCCTCAAGGTGGTCGCCCAGCTTTCTGCTCCCATCTCGCCGTTCTTCAGCGACCGACTCTGGCGCGATCTCTGCCCAGATGCATCAAGTGTACATTATACCCTGATGCCCAAGGCGGACGAAAGCCGGATAGATGCCGACCTGGAAGAGCGTATGCGCCTGGCGCAGCAGAGTTCTTCTATGGTGCTGGCACTCCGCCGCAAGGTGAACATCAAGGTGCGTCAGCCACTTGCCAAACTGGTGATACCCGTGCTCAACGAGCATCTCCGCGAGCAGTTTGAGAAGGTTGAGAATCTGGTGCTTGGAGAGGTCAACGTCAAGGAGGTGGAATATATCACTGACACTACTGGCCTGATTACCAAGAAGATAAAGCCCAACTTCAAGACTCTTGGAAAGAAATACGGCAGACAGATGAAAGAGATTGCCGCGTTCTTCGCCTCTATGGACCAGCCCACCATAGCCGCCATAGAGAG
>CACYEB010000134.1 GCA_902773305.1 uncultured Bacteroidia bacterium | reverse complement strand
TTGTAGTAGAAGCGTATCTCGTCGAACTTGACGGTCAGGTTGCCGTCGTAATCTTTGTGATAGAAACGGAACCAGGTAATTTTCCTGCGGTTCATCTCACCGATCCTTTCGGCCGCCTGAGGCATCGACAGATCGAGGGTCTGCCAGCCGTTCTTGAAGCGCAGCTGGCCGAACGTCCAGGCTACTTCATCTTCATCATAATGGCTGGATGAGTTGAGCTCGATCTGGCTGTCTGCATTGTACCTGATTTTGCTTGCATCCGAGATATACAGGGTAAGCCGCATAAAGCAGCCCTCTTCAGGGATGCTGGTGATGTCGAATGCCGGGGTAATTGGGATATCCACTCCCGACATAATGTAGGTTGTGAAACGGTAGGCATCTTCAACGGGGCCTGAAACCGCCACATAGCAGCCGTCGCCGCTCTTGAAATCTTTGTCGTCGAAATAAAGCTGGTCCAGGCTCTTGTGCTTGCAGCGCATCCAGAAATCTTCGTACTTCTTGTCGAACAGATCCCAGCGGATGCCCAGCGGCTTAACAACCACCGGCTTCACGTCAATGTGGATCTTGACCGCCTCGGAATAGTTCCATCGCGCGTCGGTAACCGAAGAGAGAGCCCCGGCACGGACATAGTAATCCAGGCCGCTGTCCTTGTCCTGGAACATTTCAAGGGGCATCTTCACTGTGAAAACAGTGGGTTCCTTGAGCACCTTGTTCACCTTGATGTTCTTTGTGGAAGCTGCGCCAAAGTAGTTGATGCTGCACGAAACGTGGGGAGAAAGGTCGCAGAAGAGACCTACCTCCTTTACGGGATCCGAGGTGGTAGCCTCAACCTCGAACTGTGCAAACACGCGCTGTTTGGCTTCGTCAAAGAAAATATCCTTTACGGTGACGCGGCACCAAGGCTCGGCCGTGATGTTCATCTCGGTGTCGCCGTTCAGGTGTATTACCTTGAATTCGGTGGTTTTTGTCTCACCAGTCTCTTCGTCGGTCGTGGTCACGCTGTCGTCCCAGATTTCCGAATCCTTGCTGCTGAGTTTAACGGTTTTCGGATTGAAGTTGACCAGATTGAACTGTACCCGGTAGTCTCCCTTGAAGAAGTTGTTGTCGCGATAGTTGCCGTCGGTCATAAAATTCAGGCGGCGGGTATCGGGCCGGGGATAAATCAGATTGCCTTCCTTGTCCTTGGTCCACTCCAGAACCTCTATGTAAGAGCCCTCGCCACCGATATCCTGCAAAATCAGTTCGCCGGTATTGGCGTCAAACACACCGCCGTGGAAACCGGCATCGGGCTGCTGATAGTTGTCTCCCAGGCAGGCCGAAAGTGCAGCGGCCGCAGAGAGAACCAATATCCAGTTAAATATCTTTTTCATAATGTGCGTATCCTTTTATTGCTGAGGGTTCTTGATAAGTCCGCTTACGTTCCAGCCTGGAATTCCGCGATAGTAATATTTCTCCTTGAAAGTACAGCCTCCGATATACTGGCGGTATGTCCTCACAAAGAAGGTCTTGCCGTCCCTGAGGTCCAGGATGGGCTCCAGGGCGCCACGACGGTAATTGGCCTTGAATATCTTGTGATATTCGCGGCGGCGGATCAGATCCCAGTGACGGTTGTTCTCCATACCGAACTCGGAGCGGCGCTCGCGCAAAACATTTTCCAACGTACAGGGGATGTCCGTTGTGAATGCGGCACGCCGGCGGGTGGCGTTCAGGCACCGCATAGCCAGGCCGCCGTCTCCCAGGCCGCTCTCGGCATAGGCCTCGGCGTAGTTCAGGAGGATCTCCGCATAGCGGATGTCAATCCAGTCGGTAGTGGATTCATTCCAGACCGAACCGGACGATACGAATGTGGGATCCATATACTTGCGGAAACCGAACCCGGTGCGGGTGTTGTTGCCACGCTCAAAGCAGAAGCCGCTGAAGAACTTGTTGTCGGCGGCACCGAACTGATAGTGGACCTTGCCGTCCCAACCCATATACTGGGCCTTCATATCGGCTGTGATATCGTGATGTATCTTGCCCTGCATATCTACGACACCGGCCTGGATAACGATGAGTGTGTCGCGCCAATAGGAATTGGGAAGGATTGTGATGGCCGCCAGGCGGGCATCCTTGCCTGCGAACATATCCAGGGGATTGTCAAACTTGCGGTAAACACGGTCTTCCTTGTATCCGTCATAATCGAACTTCTCCCCATCGTAGGTCACCATCCTGGCACTCTCGCCGGGATTGTCGTAGCTCTCAAAGTTGTCCACGAACTCCAGGGTCGGGTTCATACGGCCGGGATGCGGCCAGGCGCCGCCCGTCTGGGCCGGCTGTCCCCACACATCCTGATTGGTGCCGAATTTACGCCCCTTCCTGTAGAAACCCTTCACAAAGATGGTCTCCACCTGGGCGTCTTCGGGTTTCTGGAACATATGGATATAATTCTGTGTCGCTTCTTCGGGTGATGACGGTGTCGGCATATAGAGCGAGAACTTGCCGCTTTCTATTATCTCCTTGCTGCAGTCCAGACAAGCCCGATAGTAGCGGTTCATATCCTCTTCCGTAAAGCCACCCACGCAGCCTGCATCCACAGCCTCGCCGGTGAGGGGAGCCTCGTCCCAGTACTTTGCGAGGGATGCTGCGTGCAGGGCAGCCCTGCTCTTATAGGCCAGTGCCGTCCACCTGTTGGCCATAGTGTGATTGGGATAGTCGGCCGTATTATCGCTGAGATATTCGGCTGCCTTGTCAAAGCACTCAAGGATATAGTCCCAGGTCTCCACCTCTTTCATACGGGGAATCCTGAGCTTCTTGATGAGCTCATCCAGAGCGGCATCGTCGTTGATGTCCAGCGGCTCTACCTTCTCGATCTTGGGGACACCGCCGTAGCGGCGTGCAAGTGCGAAGTAAATCTGGCCGCGGATAAACCAGCTCTGTCCCTCAAGCTCCCTTCGGGTATCAGCGTCTACCATTTCCAACGTAGGGATCAGCGCATAGAATTCATTAAGGTCGTGAAGCAGCTCGAATGCGGTATCCCACCACTGATAATAGGCCTCGCCGGGGATATCATCCACCTCGGAACCGGTGCAGTCGTCGGTGAGCAGCCACACATAACGGGCACTGTTGTTGGGGGCGCCGTCATTGAAGTGGAAGCCGTCCCGGTAGCCCTGGTCGGGGCAAGGCTTGCTTTCTGCAGTGAAGTCAAACGCCTCGATGGGCATCCTGTAGTAGAGGTTTGCCAAAAAGGCCCGGATACCGGCGGGAGAAGAAACCACCTCGTCGGCAGAAACCTTGTTGGTGGGTTTCACATCCAGGAAGTCGGTGCAGCCGGACATCAATGCCAGGGCTGCAAATATGCTGATGATATAAATATACTTTTTCATATTCCCGTCTCCTTTAGAAATTGATGTTTATACCGG
>CACYEB010000133.1 GCA_902773305.1 uncultured Bacteroidia bacterium | reverse complement strand
TGCCTTGCAGAGAGGATGGGCGAAGCCGAAACTGCGGCCACCCTGGGTCTGAATCCTTTCATTATGCGACGGGATTACACCAGATATTCCCGCAATTATCCCCTTAAAAGTTGTATGAAGGCGGTCGCAATCCTCAAGGAATTCGACTTCCGCAGCAAGAGCAACGCCAGGGGTGAGGCTTCCGACGCCGACCTTCTCTCAGAACTGGTGTCCAGACTGCTGGCCTGCTGACCCTATAGCCCGCTCTCCAGTTCGAGGAAGGGAGTGTGCCAGACCATCATCGAATCCTGCGGACCATATACCAGATAGACGCCGCGACGCATCCCGTTGGGACCGCTCTGCCATTTGGCGGCCATCTGCTGTCCCTTCCGGGGGCCTGCAACCATCAGGGCGGTGGCCAGGGCGTCGGCAGTGGCTCCGTCCTCCGCAACCACGGTCGCGCTCAGAAGGTCGTGAGTCACCGGACTACCCGTAGCAGGATCTATGGTGTGGGAATACTTCCTGCCGTCCACGACATAATATTTGCGATAATTGCCGGAAGTAACCAGGCCGCAGTCTGTGACCGATACCACATCCTGCTTAAGGGCTCCGGAAACCTGATTGCCGTCTTCCGGGCGGTCTATCCATACCCGCCACTTGTCGCCGCGGGCACTCAAGCCACGGCACACCAACTCCCCCCCTATCGATACCATATAGTTTTCGCTGCCGAAAGCTTCCAGGACCTTGGCCACCACGTCGCACGAATAGCCTTGTGCAACGGCGTTGAAGTTCAGCCTGCCACCCTGGGGCATATCGAGATATGTGGCACCGTCCTCTTCGCAAAGGCTGAAGCGCTCCATACCCACAAATGCCATTGCACTGTCGACAGCCTTCTGCGAAGGCATCCTGCCCTCTTTGAACCCGAAGCCCCAGAGATCGAAAAGCGGTGCGGCGCTCACATCGAACAGCCCGTCGGTCTGCCGCCACAATTGTCTGGACAGGCAGAAAAGATCGATGAAGATGGAATCCAGCGGAACTCTCTCTCCGTTGTTTATCCTGGTGAGCAGGGAACCTTTATTGTAGCCGGAGACCGACCAGTCAATGGCAGAAAGCGTGTCGTCTATCGCCTTTTTCAACTCATCGGTCCGTCCCGCATCCCTCAGCGAACAGGTCACATAATACTGGCCGCCCTGGGCGTAGCCCGTAATTTGCATATAACGCTCACGTTGGCCACAGCCCGCTGCAAACAACAGCAACAGGGGCAAAAGAGTTCGTAAAAACTTCATAACGATGCAAAAGTATAATAATTTCTTATTAAATTTGCGCTCTGTGACAAGGATGATTAAAAAGGCGATACTCTCTATCATAGCCGGCGTGGCGCTTTGTGCCGCTTCGGTTTCCTGCATTAAAGACAATGTCACCTACAACTATATGCAGGGAAAAATCACCTTTGGCATCAACGATTATATCTATGCCGGCGATGTGATGCAACTCACCGCGGGCGGTATCACCACTCCCGAAAACCCCACCTGGGGCTGGGTCATCACCAAGATACAGACCGACACATTGTATGCTCCCTCTATCGTGGTCAAGTTTCCCGACGAGCCGGCCGAGTATTCCGTAAAAGCCTTGGCATATCACCCCGACTACATAGTTGAGAGTGCCCGCAAAACCGTCATCACCGTTGACACCACCCATATGACCGGTTCCCTCAAGGGACTGCCCTATGATAAGCAGAAGGTGTTCACCGACATGCGTGACGGCCGAAGCTACCGCTGGGAGCGTATCGGAGACCTTGACTGGTTTGCGGAGAACCTTGCTTGGGAAGGGAGCGGATACGCCTATGCATCTTCGCCCGTGATGAATCACGTTTTTGGCCGCCACTATACCTGGTCAGAAGCCACTGGTTCCGACATCTGCCCCGAAGGGTGGCGTCTGCCCACCAACTCCGACTGGGAGAATCTGGGCAAGGCGCTCTGTGGAGAATCCGTAGCCTTCGATACCGAATGGAGCGGCGCGGCCGGCAGACTTACCCCCGACGCCTACTTCAACGGAGAGCGGCTGTGGCCCTTTTCTACAAACAATACCCACAAGGCCGAAATCAATTTCAACCCGCTTCCGTGCGGCTATATGCAGACGTCAGACTGCTCCTTCCACGGTCTCGCCACTTATGGGATGTGGTGGAGCGCCACCCCCTATAACGACACCCAGGGATATTACAGATATATTTACTGGGACTCGGCCGATTTCAAACCCGGCTATACCGACAAACGGACCATCGGCCTGAACGTGCGCTGCGTCCGTGGCTAGTTTTCCACTGACTCTATCTTGTCAAACGCTTCAATAATCTTGGTCACCAGAGGGTGGCGGACTATGTCTTCTTTGGTGAAATTGACCACAGAGATGCCTCGTATGCCGCGCACCAGGCCCACTCCTTTCAATAGGCCGGAGTCGTCCTTGCGGGGAAGGTCAATCTGTGTGGCATCGCCAGTCACGATAAATTTGGCGTCATTACCCATACGGGTCAGGAACATCTTCAACTGCGAAAGGGAAGTGTTCTGTGCCTCGTCCAATATCACGAAAGCCTTGTCCAGGGTGCGGCCGCGCATATACGCCAGAGGTGCGATCTGAATGGTGCCGTCTTCCATAAGTGACTGCAGTTTTTTGGCGGGAATCATATCCAGGAGGGCATCGTAGAGCGGCTGCAGATATGGATCCAGCTTGTCCTTCAGATCGCCCGGCAGGAATCCGAGACGCTCGCCGGCCTCAACTGCCGGACGGGTCAGTATCAACCGCTTGACCTCGCGGTTCTTGAGGGCGCGGACGGCCAGCGCTATCGCGGTGTAGGTCTTTCCGGTACCGGCGGGTCCCAGGGCGAATATCAGATCATTGTCGTAATACTCCTTGACCAGTCTTTTCTGGTTGGGGGTACGCGCCTTCACGCACTTGCCCTCGGAGCCGTACACTATCACATAGTCGCTCCCGGGGATCATATCCACCCGGCCTACCTCCTTTGCCCGGTCACTGTCTTCAAACAGGGCCTCAACGTCATAGCCGTTCAGGCTCATTTTAGTCATTCTCTTTTGAATCAAGCAATTGAGCTTTTGTTCAAAAAGGGAAATCTGGTCGTCTGGGCCCACCAGGATAATCTCGTTGCCGCGGGACACGGCCTTCAGCTGCGGGAAATAACCTTTGAACTTGTCGAACAATTTGTTGTTGACCCCGAGTATCTCTATGGGGTCGATGCCGTCGAGTGTAATGGTCTTGTTCAATCTATTTTGAATTTTTGTTTGATTTTTCTGTATTCACCTGCCATTTTTTCATACTGGGATCTGTGCCTGAATGTCTCCGGCTTATCCAGGAAGTCCTCTATGGGTACCACCGTATAGTTGGACTCCATAAGCCCCCCCTTTCCGCACCACAGGTATATCACTTCGGGCGGCAGAGTCTCTATCGCACCGTCTTCGCGACGTACCAGGGTCGCTATCAGCAATATGCCGACCTGTCCGTAAGGCACGCTCATATTGGATATGTAATTGCCGAGAGAATATGCTGTTATGCGCCCGTCCACATATTCCACAGCCTGCGGCACGTGGGGATGTGTCCCCACGATCATATCGATTCCCCAACGGTATAGATTGTCTTTCCAGCGCCTCTGTTCTGTGCTGTAGTCCAGACTGTACTCCACGCCCCAGTGAGGCAGGGCGATTATGAAATCGGCGCCGCGTTTGTGGGCCCTCTGTATCGCCTGCTTTATCTGGAGCGAATCCAACATACCCACCACATAAGGTTGAGGTGGCGTAAAGCCATTGAGTCCGTAAGTAAAATTGACGAACGCTACCCTGAATCCGTTGGCGTTGATGATTGCAGGGTTCGAAAGCTCCTCGTCCAGCCGGTCCCTGAACAGACCGGTGAACCTGACGGGCATCGAACGGTATATGGCGTAGGTGCTGTCCAGCCCCTTCCTGCCCTTGTCGCAGATATGATTGTTGGCTGCCAGAAACAAGTCCACCCCTGCCCCGATCACTTCGTCTGCAAGCGACGAAGGGGCAGAGAAAAGGGGGTATCCGCTGAAAGGGACCACGCCCACAGGGAATTCCATATTGGCGACACTTATGTCGCACGGCTCAATCAGTTGTCTGGTATATTTGAAATAGGGACTGAAATCGTAAGAAGAAGACTTGGTGGTATCTGCGCCGGGAATACGGGCCAGTTGCAACTGCCGCCTGTGACACATCACATCGCCTATAAAACTAATACGCAACGTGTCGCGCTCCGCCGCGGAACCACCCGCGCAAAGTGCAAAGAGCATCAAAAGCAGAAGCGCCGTTTTCTTCATATTACAAATATAGGTTTTTTTGTCTTTAGTTTTATTAATGACTACCTTCGCGGGGTATGAGGGAAACTGTCTTTACGCAGAAGCACATCGCGCTGGGAGCCAAGATGGCCCCGTTTGCAGGGTTCAATATGCCCATCGAATATTCAGGTCTTATCAAAGAGCATAACGCCGTGCGCGAAGGCGTGGGGGTCTTTGACGTATCGCATATGGGTGAAATATGGGTTTGCGGAGAAAAAGCCACTGCCCTGCTCCAATATATCACCACCAACGACATCTCCGAGCTCTACCCCGGCAGGGCACAGTATACCTGCCTGCCGAACGGCCACGGTGGTATAGTGGACGACCTCATAGTATATTGTTTCAGCGACACTGAATATCTGCTGGGGGTTAACGCCGCAAATACTGACAAGGACTGGGAACATATCTGCTCTTTTGCAGGCCGCTTCGGCCTCAGGATCGGCGTCGATCTGGTAAACGCCTCCGACGATACCTGCCAGCTGGCCATCCAGGGGCCAAAGGCTATGGAGGTGATGCAGAAACTCTGCAGCGAGAATATTATGGATATGCCCAATTACACTTTCAAGCAACTTACCGTTGCCGGCATACCTAACGCCGTGCTGGCCACCACCGGCTACACAGGCAGCGGAGGATGCGAAGTGTACGTAACCAATGCCGACGGACCCCGCCTGTGGGACGCAGTGTTTGCGGCAGGCGAAAGCTACTCAATCGTGCCGGTGGGACTGGGCGCCCGCGACACCCTGCGGCTGGAGAAGGGTTACCTGCTCTACGGCAACGATATGGACGGGAGCACATCTCCCCTGGAAGCCGGCTTGGGCTGGATTACAAAATTCAACGATTCAAAGGGCGACTTTGTAGACAAGGCCTACCTGCTGGAGCAGAAAGCGGCCGGCCTGAAGCGACGTCTGGCAGCATTCGAACTTTTAGACAGGGGAATTGCCCGCCACGGCTATCCAATTTGCACCGCTGACGGCACCGTAATCGGGCACGTAACCAGCGGCACTATGGGGCCCACCGTAAAAAAGGCCATAGGCCTCGGGTATATAGATGCCCCTCTCTACAAACCGGGCAGCGAGGTGTATGTGAATGTCCGTGACAAGCTGCTCAAGGCGCTGGTGGTCAAGGCTCCCTTCTGCTGAAGCATTTGGCACTATCTTTGACGGCAGACTTCACCTGTATGAAATTCTACCGCATTCTTTTGGCAGTTGTCCTGCTAGCGGCCCTCCCGAATATGGCGGCCGCCGATTCCCTGCAGGATAACCTGCGCCGTCACGTCGAAAGGCTCTGCGACCCCTCCCTGCTGGGACGGAAGGCCGGCACCTCCGGCGAAAGACTCGCCGCCGGGTATCTGTACGACTGCCTGGAAGAGATCGGGGTCTCTATGCTGACCGGCCGCGACGGGGATACTTTCACCATTGTCTGCTCCGACGGCAGCAGGATAGAGTCGGCGAACATAGTGGGAATACTGGAGGGAGAAGACCAGAACCTGCGTGAAGAATACATAGTGATAGGCGCCCATCTGGACCACCTGGGCTCCTACAGTGTCAATGTCGACGGAGTTCCGCAGGAACGCATATACCCCGGCGCCTGCTCCAACGCCTCGGGCATCGCCTCACTCATAGAGGCCGCCCGCATCCTGAAAGACAACGCCGGCCTGCGGCGCCGCAGCCTGGTGTTCGTCGGCTTCGGGGCAATGGAAGAACAGTTTGCCGGCAGCCGGTACTTTGCTTCGGAGGGAGGTTTCGGCCAGATAGCCAATGTCAAGATGATGATTGATCTGGATATGCTGGGGCGGGGCGGCAGCACGAACCAGTTTGAGATTTACAGTCCCCTGCAGTCCGGGACCCTGACATCCCTCATAAATTATGTCGCCGCAAACGAATCGGTCACAACCCGGCCGGCGCTGCACAGCGGATGGGTATTCCCTTCAGATTTCCTGGCCTTTGACCAGGCAGGAATCCCCTGTGTCACCTTCTCTACCGGAACCTTCAGGGAATACCGCACGACAAGGGACACGCCCGATATGCTGCTCTACGATAACCTTGCCGCAGAAACGGTATATATAGCCGCATTTTCCCGGTCTGTCGCCTGCAAAGTATCGCTTATGGAGAACGGAAGCGCCGTTTCGGGCAGGCTGTACGCCCTGAACGAGTGCGACGTCCAGCCCCAGTTCCTGCGCCACGACGTCAGGTATTTTATGGACAACTGGGTGTACAAATACCTCAAGTACCCCAAGAAGTCCGTTACGGAAAATACGGAGGGCTTCGAGCGTACCACCAACAAGCGTGGAGAAGAGATACTCAGGGCCGTCGTTCATGTCTCATTTATCATAGAGGCCGACGGAAATGTCAGCAACGTGGCGGTAGACCGCGGAGCGAACGACGCCCTTGACGATGAGGCGCTCAGGGTTGTGGAAGCGTCGCCCAAATGGAAACCGGGCGAGGTTGACGGACGCAAAGTGCGCACAAAAATTGTCATTCCGGTAGAATATCGTCTCAAAAAGAGGTAATTTACTTATATTTGCGAACTTGAATTTTTAGTTTGCAAATGGAATACAATTTTGTAGAAATCGAGAAGAGGTGGCAGCAGTATTGGGCTCAGAACAAGACTTTCGAGGTTGAGACCGACCCCTCAAGACCCAAGTATTACGTTCTTGATATGTTCCCGTATCCCAGCGGTGCCGGGCTTCACGTGGGACATCCTCTGGGATACATCGCCAGTGATATTTACACCCGGTACAAGAGGCTGAAGGGGTTCAATGTGCTGCATCCGATGGGTTACGACGCCTTCGGCCTGCCCGCAGAGCAATATGCCATCCAAACCGGACAGCATCCTGCCAAAACCACCGAGCAGAACATCTCCCGCTACCGCAGCCAGATGGACAAGATAGGCTTCTCCTTTGACTGGAGCCGTGAAGTGCGCACCTGCGATCCCGATTATTACAAATGGACCCAGTGGGCATTCCTGAAAATGTTCGCCCACTACTATGACAACGATGCCGGCAAAGCCCTCCCCATAGAGACCCTCGTGTCCAAGTTCGAGCAGGGCGGAAGCGCTGCGGTTAACGCAGCCTGCGGTGCCGTGAAACCCTTCAGCGCCGCCGAGTGGAAGGCTATGGATTACAAGCGGCAGCAGGAGATACTGATGCAGTACCGCATCGCCTATCTGGGCGAGACCAGCGTCAACTGGTGCCAGCAACTGGGCACTGTACTGGCAAACGACGAAGTCAAGGACGGACTCTCCATCCGTGGCGGCTTCCCCGTGGAACAGCGCAAGATGCGTCAATGGCAACTGCGCGTGTCGGCCTATGCCGGACGCCTGCTCGACGATCTTGAAGATATCGACTGGACCGATTCCCTGAAGGAAATGCAGCGCAACTGGATAGGCCGCAGCCAGGGCGCCGAGATGGTTTTCAAAGTGTATAACGGTGAGCGCGAGTATGATATGACCATATTCACCACCCGTGCAGACACCGTGTTCGGCGTAACCTTTATGGTGCTCGCTCCCGAAAGCGAATGGGTCGAAAAACTCACCACGGCAGAGCAGAAAGATGCCGTAGAGAGTTATCTGGCAGAAGTACGCAAGAAGACCGAGCGTGAGCGCATCGCCGAGACCCGTAAGGTAACCGGTGTGTTCTCAGGGTCTTACGCCGTGAATCCGCTCACAGAAGACAAGGTTCCCGTCTGGATTTCAGAATATGTGCTGGCAGGCTACGGCACCGGTGCCATTATGGCGGTTCCGGCGCACGACAGCCGCGACTACGCATTCGCAAAGCAGTTCAACCTCCCCATCATCCCCCTTATAGAGGGTTGTGATGTCTCCAACGAAAGTTTCGACGCCAAGGAGGGCATTATGTGCAACTCCGGATTCCTCAACGGCAAGACAGTCAGGGAGGCCATTCCCGCTGCGATCGATTACATAGAGCAGAAGGGCATCGGACGCCGCAAGATAAACTACCGCCTGCGCGACGCAATATTCAGCCGTCAGAGGTATTGGGGCGAGCCTTTCCCCATCTACTACAAAGACGGTGTGGCGACCCCGGTTCCCGAAAGCGAACTCCCGCTGCGCCTGCCCGAAGTTGACAAATACCTCCCTACCGAAACCGGCGAACCGCCCCTGGCCAGGGCACAGGACTGGACCTATAACGGCTACCCTCTGGAAAAGAGCACTATGCCCGGCTTTGCCGGCAGCAGTGCATATTATCTGCGCTATATGGATCCCCGCAACGACAGCGCACTGGTGAGCCGCGAGGCAGACGGGTACTGGCGCAACGTCGATCTGTATGTCGGCGGCACAGAGCACGCCACCGGCCACCTGATCTACTCCCGCTTCTGGAACAAGTTCCTTTACGACCTTGGGTATGTATGCGAGAAGGAACCCTTCAAGAAACTCATCAACCAGGGTATGATACAGGGCCGTTCCAATTTCGTATATCGCATAAACGGCACCAACACTTTCGTTTCTTACGGCCTCAAAGACCAATACGAGACCACCGAAATACACGTGGACATCAATCTGGTCCGAAACGACCGGCTTGACTGCGAAGCCTTCAAGGCCTGGAGACCGGAGTATGCAGATGCCGCTTTCGTGCTCGAAAACGGAGAATACATCTGCGGTTGGGCGGTTGAGAAAATGAGCAAATCGATGTTCAACGTTGTGAACCCCGACCTGATTTGCGAACGTTACGGTGCCGATACACTTCGCCTTTACGAAATGTTCCTTGGCCCCATCGAGCAGAGCAAGCCCTGGGACACACAGGGAATCGACGGAGTGCACCGCTTCCTGCGCAAATTCTGGAGACTCTACTTCGACGGTGACGAGTGCGCAGTAACTGACAGCCAGCCCTCCGCGGAGGCGCTCAAGACATTGCACCGCCTTATCGGCAAGGTCCAGTCAGACATCGAGAACTTCTCATACAACACTTCGGTGAGTGCATTTATGATTGCCACTGGAGAGCTTTCCGATATGAAATGTACCTCCAGGGCGGTTCTGGAGCCTCTGGCAATCCTTATCTCTCCCTTTGCGCCCCACATCGCAGAGGAACTCTGGAACAGGATGGGCCACAAGCAGAGCATCAGCTTCGCCTCTTTCCCCGAATATAAGGAGGAATATACAGTCGAGGCCGCTTTTGAGTATCCCGTTTCATTCAACGGGAAACTCCGTTTCAAAATCACCCTGCCCAAGGATATGCCTGCCACAGAAGTAGAGAAGGCCGTCCGCGAAGATGAGCGTACTCCGAGATATCTGACAAGCGGCCAGGTACGCAAAGTCATAGTCGTCCCGGGCAAGATTATCAACGTTGTCTGCTAAGTGATGTCCGCAAAACTCAAAGCCGCGAAATTGCTGGTTACAGTCAAGGAGTACCTGCTGATAACCATCGGCCTGCTGCTCTACACCCTCGCCTGGGCTGTTTTCCTGCTGCCCAACAACCTTGTGGGCGGCGGCATCACCGGTCTGGCCTCCATCATCCAGTACAGCACGGGGTTCCATATCGCGTATTCGTACATCATTATCAACGTCATCCTGGTTCTGATAGCCCTCAAGGTCCTCGGCACTGGATTCGGAGCCAAGACCATATACGCGCTTGTCGTCACGGCCATCTTCCTGCGCATCCTCCCGGGGATGGTTCCGCAGGACTTCGTACAGAGTTTTACCGAAGAGAACGGCAAACTGATGTGCGTTCTGTTTGCCGGTGCGATGGTGGGTCTGGGCATAGCCCTAACCTTCACTCAGGGTGGCAGCACTGGGGGCACCGACATCATCGCCCTGATACTCAATAAGTTCTATAGAATTTCACCGGGAACCGTAATGTTGGTGCTGGATCTGGTGATCATCGCCTCGTCTATGCTGATACCCAACGGGACTTCTCTCAGCGACAGGCTGCTGGTGCTCTTGTACGGCTATGTCCTCACCGCCATTACAAACTACACCCTGGATTTGATTCTCAACGGCCGGCGGCAGTCGGTACAGCTGTTTATCTTCTCCGAGCACTACGAAACCCTCACCGACCGTATCTGCAACGAGATTCACCGCGGTGTAACTCTGCTGGAAAGCCAGGGCGGCTATTCAAAACACAGCGGCAAACTTGTTGTCGTAATCGTAAAACGTACAGAAACCAGCAGAATTCTTAAACTGATCAAAGATGTCGATCCCGATGCCTTTGTCTCCATCGGCAACGTTACCGAGGTGTATGGCAAGGGATTCGAGCCTATGAAAAAATCATAACCCGGACCGTTCGTTTTCAAAAACGGAAAAACAATGCTCCGACTGTATGCCGGGGCATTGTCGTTTTTGTGCTTAGTCCATATTTTCGCCGTGTCAATGTAAATGGGGAATGCACTCGGAAAACCAATAAAATGGCTAATGTATGACAAAAGTCTCAATCATTTTGCTTGTCGTTTTGACGACATTTGTTTTTTCAATCGCATGTTTCCTTGGGATCCTGATAGGACGGCGTCTATGTGCAACAAAGAAGCAATCCGGGTATCCGGTCTCCGGGGACCGGGAAACGGATCCGGAGAAAGACGTCCTGGAAGACGAGGCGGCGGAGTATTTCGCCGGCAGGAAACGGGAAGAGGTGCTGCTTGAAAGCTTCAAGACTTATATGATAGAGCAGAAGCCCTATCTCAACAGCAAGGTTTCAATAGAGAGCGTCGCTGCAAGCCTTGGCACCAACAAGACAACCCTCTCCAAACTCATAAACGCTTCGTTCAGGATGAACTTTCGGCAGTTGCTCAATTCCTATCGGGTAAAAGAGGCGCTCAGAATCCTCACGATTGACAGGAACATCTCTTTCGAAGAACTCAGAATTGCCTCCGGATTCAATTCTGTGAGTACATTCACCACCGCGTTCTCCCGCTTTACCGGATGCACTCCCGGCGAGTACTGCAAGAAAATGCCTGTACAATGATACTTCTTGCGAGAATCAGAAAAAGGCGGAAGGAGAGGCTTTCCCTGGAGGATATCTACTCCCGTGCTACAGACAGGATCCTGACCGATGCACTGTACTTGAAAAAAGACCTCAAGTGCAACGATGTGGCAAAAGCCATCGGCACCAACCGTACATACCTGTGGAAGGCGCTCGGAAAGCACCGTATGGGATTCCAGGAGTATCTCTCCAAATTCAGGGTCAGGTATTTCATAGAGAATGCCCGCAGCTACGGCGGACTGCAGATAGAAGAGATAGCCGAGAGGTGCGGTTTCAACAACGCAAAATTTCTCAGCAGATATCTCAAGCAGTTGTTCGGAATCAGTCTTTCAGACTATATGAAACTGGTCTGCCGGGGGTTGTAGCTACATAAACAACTTATCCAACGCCTTGAGCGATGTCGGCAGAGTGAACACGACGACGTGGTCGTATGCGGCAATCTGAGTGCTGCCGTATGCGATGAACGATTCGCTTCCGCGTATCACTCCGCCGATTATCGCATCCGGAGGGATGGACAAATCCTTTACCAGAGCCTTTGTGGCGGGGCTGCCGGGGTTCACGATATACTCCAGGGCAAGTGCGTCACTCTCGCTAAGATACTTGATGGAGCGGATCTTGTCGGTGAGAGTAAACCTGAAAATACGGCTTGCGGTGAGCAGTTTCTTGTTGATTATCGCATCGACGCCCATCCCCTCTGCAAGCTTTATGTACTCTATGTTCTCTACTTCCGCGATGGTCTTTGAAGCGCCCATCCTCTTGGCAGCCGCACAAGTCATAATGTTGGTCTCCGAGTCGTCCGTCACGGCCACGAAAACGTCGCTGTTCTGCACGTTTTCTTCGTACAGCCATTCGGTGTTATGCCCGTCGACATTTATAATCATTGTCTTCTCCAGAATCTGGGAAAGTTCTTCGCAGCGGTTGCGGTCTTTTTCAATTATCTTAACGAAAGGTATGGTCTTTTCAAGCTTTGCCGCCAGCATTTCGCCCATCGGGCCTCCACCCAGAATAACGACATTCTTCACGGCGACTTCACGTTTGCCGGCTTCCTTGAGCAGTTCGTACACCGAGTCCCGCAGCGCAATCACGTACACCAGATCCCCAAGGCGCATCTTTGAGTCGCGGCTCGGAATCAGTGTACCCTCCCCTCTGGAAATGGCGACTATGCGGAACGGAAGGTTCTCAATAGGATAGACGAAGTCTGATATCTCGCGTCCTATCAGGGGGGATCCCTCCTCCAGCTTGAATTCCACCAGTTGCAGTTTGCCGTGACCGAACTGCACGAATTCTGTCATACCGGCCTCCCTCACGATATCTGCAATCTCGTAGGCAGCCATCCGCTCCGGATAGAACATAAGGTCGATACCCAGCTGGGTGAAAAGCGACTTGTTCTCATACGAGAGATATTCAGCCGTATTGATTCTGGCCGTCACTTTCTTCGCTCCCAGTTCTTTGGCGAGCATAGCGGATACTATGTTAACATTCTGGTCCTTGTCGGGAAACACAGCAACAAACAGGTCGGTTTTATCCACTTTTGCCGTGTTTAGCACACTGATTGAGGTCGGGGTGCCGAATATGGTCACCGAATCGACCAGTTCGCCGACCTTGGCCAGACGATCGACATTATTGTCGATAATGGTTATGTCGTGGTTCGACTCAGCCAGCAGTTTTGCAAGATGGCAGCCGACTTCTCCGGCTCCTGCGATAATTATCTTCATAGATGTCGCTTTTATCCGTTAAGGCCTATCAGGCGCAAAAATTCACTGCGGGTGCGCATATCCTTCAGGAATACCCCCGTGAATGCAGATGTGGTGGTAATCGAGTGTTGCTTGCTTACACCGCGCATCTGCATACACATATGTGCCGCTTCTATCACAACCGCCACGCCGAGGGGCGCCAGGGTCGACTGGATACAGTCCCTGATCTGCACCGTGAGTCGCTCCTGCACCTGCAGGCGCCTTGCAAAAGTCTCCACCACCCGGGGTATCTTGCTCAGCCCGGTGATGAAGCCGTTGGGGATATATGCCACGTGCGCCTTGCCGTAAAACGGCAGCATATGGTGCTCGCACATAGAGTAGAGTTCTATGTCCTTGACCAGGACCATCTGCTGATACTCCTCCTTGAACATCGCCTGCCGAAGTATTTCCTCTCCGCTCTCCCCATATCCCTTCGTGAAGAACTGCATGGCCTTGGCAACACGTTCCGGCGTTTTAAGAAGCCCTTCGCGGGAAGGATCTTCGCCAAGCAACCTCAAAATTTCGGAATAATGCTTTTGAAGTTCCCGCGTAGTTTCTTCGTCGTACTGTTCTATAACCCTGTATGCCATCTCGTACGTTTTTGTAAACCACAAAATTAAACATTATAATTCAATTTCACCCGATTATTGGATTATCTTTGGCTGCGTATGGCAGAAGAGATTATCAGGATAGAAGGACTGCGCAAGATATACCGGGTAGGCGCAGAACAGGTCAGGGCGCTGGACGGTGTCAGCCTCACCATCGAAAGAAACGAATATGTGGCCATTATGGGTCCTTCGGGGAGCGGCAAGTCCACGTTGATGAATATTCTGGGTTGTCTGGATACTCCCGACGACGGCAGATACCTGCTTTGTGGCGAAGATGTAAGCCGCCTTTCAGACGAAGAATTGGCGGCGGTACGCAACCGCCAGATCGGCTTTGTGTTCCAATCCTTTGCACTGATGCCCCGACGCACGGCACTGGAAAATGTAGCACTTCCGCTGCTGTATTCGGGAGTCTCCCGCTCCGTACGGCAGCAGCGTGCCCGCGAAGCCCTGTTGAGAGTGGGCCTGGGAGAGCGGATGGACCACGACCCGGGGGAACTCTCCGGAGGCCAGAAGCAGCGGGTGGCACTGGCCCGCGCCCTGGTCACCAATCCGTCCATTATCCTGGCCGATGAGCCTACGGGCAATCTGGACTCCGCCACTTCGGAAGAGATAATGTCTCTGTTTAACATAATAAACGCAGCCGGCAACACCGTGATACTGGTAACGCATTCCGAACAAATCGCCTCTTATGCCCGCCGCGTTATCCGAATACGCGACGGAAAGGTAGAATCTGACACAAGACATTGAGAATCTGCCAAAAAAGGTGATGACAGGGCCTCGGGTTCTGCATTTTTTGGTATCTTTGTCAGATTCATTCCAAGAGACCAATGAAAAAACTGTTTTTCACCATCTGCCTGACTTGTGCGCTTTCACTTGGCGCAGCAGCCCAAATCCTTCCCAGTGCAAACCCCCAAGCCGATTCCATCGCATTCGCAAAAGTCCGTGCAAGGATGGATTCCATCCGGCAGTACCGCCCCACCGTGGGTCTGGTCCTGGCAGGCGGCGGTGCCCGCGGCCTGGCACACCTCGGTGTGATTAAGTATATGGAAGAACTGGGTATTCCGGTGGATGTCATCACCGGCACAAGTATGGGCGGTCTGGTGGGCGGTCTGTATGCCCTCGGTTACAAACACGACCAGCTGGATTCACTTATCCGCAGCATCAACTGGCCCATGATGATGTCAGACAACGTTCCGGACGAATATCTTGCTTATAAAATCAAATCCTATCGTGGTAAATACATAATCCGCATTCCGTTCAAATACGACGACAAGGATCTGGAAGCCCGCTTTATCCAGGAGAAACTCTTGAAGAAGATGGAAGAAGAGGCCGGCCACAACTCCGACGACGCTATGTCCGACGCCATCAACAAGATGGGGCTGGGTATGCCTGACGGTTTCCTCTACGGGTTGAATGTACGCAACACCATCAGTTCCCTGAGCGTAGGCTATCAGGACAGTATCAGCTTTGCCAATCTGCCTATCCCCTACGCCTGCGTCGCCACGGATATGCTTTCGATGTCGCCAAAGTACTGGGTGGACGGCAAACTGCCCGCCGCCATGCGCTCTACGATGGCCATTCCGTTCTATTTCCGCGCCGTCCGAGGGGATGGTGAGGTGCTGCTGGACGGCGGTATGCGCAACAACTTCCCGGTGGACCTTGCCAGGGAGATGGGCGCCGACATTGTCATCGGCTCCGAAATGTCAACACGGCGCGGTATCAGCGACCTCAACACCCCAGTGGACTTTCTTTTCCAGACCATCAACCTTTTGGGTGCTGAAGCCATGGCCCAGACCAGGGAAATGACGGACGTCACCATCAACCATCCCTTGAAAGGATATAATATGCTTTCGTTTGACGCGAAGAGTGTAGATGACATTATCAACCAGGGCTACGAGAACGCAAAAAGCCACAAAGAATTGTTCGAGGCCGTGGCCGCGTTGGTTGCCGGTAAAGATATTCCGCCGGTGAACCATCCCGCCCCCGCTGTCAACATTGCCCACACCAAAATCCGCGTGGACAAAGTCAAGTTCACCGGCCTTCCCGAGGATGAGCAGCATATTCTCCTGCATAAGAGAGACTACCCCGCCGACAGCCTGTACGACAGGAAAACAATAGAGCGGATGCTGGACAACATCTACGGCACCAATGCCTTCGAGGCTGTCACCTACCGCCTGGAAGGATCTCACGAACCATACACTCTGGTTTTCGACTGCCAGAAAGGTCAGGTCAATGACTTTGCATTCGGTCTTCACGCCGACACCGACGAATATGTATCCGTAGCACTGCATCTTGGTTTGGGAACCAGGCGACTGGCAGGGCCGCAACTCACTGTAGATTTGAAACTTGGCTCTAATCCCGCACTGAAAATAGATGGC
>CACYEB010000132.1 GCA_902773305.1 uncultured Bacteroidia bacterium | reverse complement strand
TGCGAATTTAATCAATTCGCACAATACTTGTTGCCTGAGGTCAGGTAAATCGCTCCGTCCATTTCGAGCTCCAGCAGGGGGACGGCAAGATCGCCAGCCGGCAGGCCAAGGGCTGCGGCGATGGCGGTGACATCGCTCTCGGGGTGGTTGCGAAGAAAACTGACGGCCAGTTGCCCGATGCCGCCCGGGGGAGCGTCTTTGCCGCCGAAGCCAAGGGGGAGGCAGGTGTCTGACGAATCCCAGCCCATGGCGTTGATGATGGACCCCGGGCCGGTGACGATGGCTGCGACATTCTCTTCGATGAGCGCGTTGCACCCCCTGAAGGTGTTGTCGTCCATCCGGCCCGGAACGGCAAAGACACTACGGTTGTAGTCTTGAGCCAGCCGGGCGGTGATGAGCCCGCCGCCTTTCGCCTTGGACTCCACGACCAGGGTGCAGTCGGCCAGCCCGGCTATGATGCGGTTGCGCCGCACGAAATTCAGGGGATAGGAGGGGGTAAAGGGGGAAAACTCGGTCACCAGGGCCCCGTGACTGACTATTTCGGAAGCCAACTGTCCATTGGCCGGAGGGTACAGGGTGTTGAACCCGGTTCCCATAACCGCCACGGTGTCCAATCCGTAGCGAAGGGCGAAAGTGTGGGCATAGGTATCTATCCCCAGGGCCAGTCCGCTCACTACCACCGGCTTTATACCGCAGTGCGACAGCCCTTCTATTATGCGGTCGCAGTACCGGCGACCGTATTGGGTGGCGGCGCGGGTGCCCACGATGGCAATGAACCTGGGTCCGGAAAAGTTGCATTCTCCCTTGATATACAGCATCAGCGGCGGGTCGTTACACTCCCGCAGCCGCCCGGGGTAGTCATTGTCTTCTATGGTAACTATCTTCAGGCCGTTGTCCAGCGCCCAATCGATTTCCCGTGCTGCGTCATCGGCCCTGCTCCTTGAGAATAATTTATCCGCAATCCTTGCAAGGGGCGGACATTCCCTTACGGCGTCACGCCTTCCGAGCAAGAAAATGTCGTCGATTGATGCAAACGCTTCAGTGATTTCCCTGCCCGGGGCCCGGCCCCCTTCGAAACAACCCGCCAGAGTCGCGGTGTGAATAAGATAATCCCGTCTCATTTTCCTGCACTTTCCGGTGCAAGTTAGACGGACGGGATTCTCAAAACGGAAAAATCCGGAGATTTCCGCTTAATAATTCTGTTTCGGAAATCAGATAATCAGCATTGCATCGCCATAGGTGCCGAATTTGTACCCCTCGGCCAGCGCTACTTCATAGGCGTGCATTACATTGTGATAACCGCCAAAAGCAGCCACATTCATCAACATTGTCGATTTCGGAAGATGGAAATTTGAAATCAGCGCGTCCGGAATGGATACTTTATAGGGCGGGAAGATGAATTTGTTGGTCCATCCCTCGAACTCCTCGATCTCCTTGGTAGTGGTCACGAAGGTCTCAAGTCCGCGCAGCACGGTGATGCCCACGGCAACGATGCGGTGGCCGCTGTGCTTGGTGGCATTTACTTTGCGGGCGGTCTCTTCCGAAATGAAGAGCGGCTCGCTGTCCATCTTGTGCTTGGACAGGTCTTCGACATCAACTGTATGGAAGTGTGCATTGCCCATATGAAGGGTCAAGAAGGCAGTGTCCACACCTTTTATCTCGAGTTTCTTGAAGAGGATCTTGCTGAAATGGAGACCGGCGGCAGGCGATGCCACGGCACCCTCGTGTTTTGCGTAGATGGTTTGGAAACGCTCGGTGTCAATGGGCTCCGCCTTGGTGCGCAACCATTTGGGCACCGGCAGGGAACCTATGGAATAGAGGGCTTTCTTGAACTCCTCGTATGGACCGTCGTAGAGGAAACGGAGGGTTCGGCCGCGCGAGGTGGTATTGTCTATCACCTCGGCCACCAGCGAGTTGTCATCACCAAAATAAAGTTTATTGCCGATGCGTATCTTGCGGGCGGGATCTACCAGGACGTCCCAAAGATGCTGGTCGCGGTTCAACTCCCTGAGCAGGAATACTTCGATTTCAGCCCCTGTCTTTTCTTTGTTGCCATAGAGACGCGCGGGAAAAACCTTGGTGTCATTGAACACACACAGGTCACCGTCGTCAACGTAGTCTATGAGGTCCTTGAATATCTTGTGCTCGATTTCGCCGGTGTCCTTGTGCAGAACCATCAGCCGGCACTCGTCCCTCTCTTCTGAGGGATATTTTGCAATCTGTTCCAGGGTGAGCGGAAATTCGAATTCTTTTTGTTTCATACGCTAATTCGGCAATGAACCGACAAAATTATTCGATGAAACGAAAAAATCCAAAGAAATTGCATTATTTATTTCAAAATCGCCTGATAGTGTGCGCCTAAGGGCGGTCAGATGGGCTCCGCTGCCGACACTCAGTCCCAGGTCCCTGGCAAAAGACCGGATGTATGTCCCTTTGCTGCAGCGTAACTTGACCACCGCCTGAGGCCGGCCGTTCTGTCCGATTCTAAAATCGGCAAGACGGGCATATTCGATGGTTATTACCGATGGCTTCAGGATGACAGGCTCCCCGGCGCGGGCATATTCGTAGGCTCTTGTGCCGCCCACCATCTTTGCGGAAAAAATTGGAGGGACCTGCTCCTGGGTACCTGTGAAACCTTCGAGAGCCTCTTCCACCATCTCTTTCGTGATGTGTTCGTGGGGATACGTCGCGTCAATCTCCTTTTCCAGGTCGTAACTCGGAGTAGTCGCCCCGAATTCTATGTTGGCTTCGTACTCCTTGACGTGCGACTGCAGCCGCTCGGCAGCCTTGGTCGCCTTGCCGGCGCAAACTATGAGCAGTCCGGTGGCCAGGGGGTCCAGCGTCCCGGCGTGGCCGACCTTGATGTTCCGCCGGTGAAAGTGTTTCTGCAGTGCAAATTTGACTTTCCGCACTACATCGGCGCTGGTCCACCGGTAAGGCTTGTCTATGGGGAATACCAGTCCGCCGGGATAGTCTTCCTCGTTGTCAGAGATGATACCGGAAAAGTTACGGTCGATTATGACGGGCTCGGCGTGCACTAACGGCAGGGGATTTTTTCTATTCGGCGCTGATGTCGTCCTCCTTCGAACTTTGCATCCAGATAGGCGTCCAGGATCCTGACAGCCATCCGGCGGCTGATGAACCTGGCCGGCATAGAGAGTATGTTGGCGTTGTTGTGTTGTTTGGCCAGGGCCGCTATTTCGGGCTTCCAGCAGAGGGCGGCCCGGATGCCCTGATGCTTGTTGAGGGTCATAGTGATGCCGTTGCCACTGCCGCACATAGACACTCCGAAAGCTACGCTGCCCTGTTCGACGGCTTCTGCCAGGGGGTGTGCGGTATCGGGATAGTCCATACTTTCGGGAGAGTCGCACCCGAAGTCAACCATCTCGTAGCCCCTCTTGGCAAGCACCTTTTTCAGATATTCCTTAAGATAATAGCCGGCGTGGTCGCTGGCGATACCCACTTTTGTCTTTGTCATTACAAATCCTTCCAATTAATCTTTCTCAAAATTCTGCATCATCTGCTCCTTGCGCTGTTTGCGCAGCATACGGTCACGGCGGTCAAAGGCAGTCTCGCTCTCTTTCTGCTGCAGATCCTCCGAATTTTCCACTATCAGGGCGGGCTTGCCTATATAACGGTCTTTCTTGGTCACCGAGAGCTGGTCGCCCGTGTTGATGGGCAGGCCGTGCCGTACGTAGGAGAAGTCTTCGTCTGAAATGTCCACGGTGATGATTTTGTCGCGGTTAATCTGGTCTATGTCCACTTGGGGCAGGTCGGTCATATCGTAGCCGGTGGCCACGATGGTAACCTTTATGTCTTCTCCCAGGGAATCGTCGCGCACCACGCCGCACTTGAAGTTGCTGGCGCCTCCGGTGGCGTTTATCACATAGTCCATTATCTGTTGCCTTTCCTCGGAGCGCATCTTGCTGGCGGTGATGTTCACCAGCGCCTTGTTGGCTCTGGTTACGTCGCAGTTGCTCATCAGAGGCGAGGCCAGTGCGGCCTCCACGGCTTCGCGGGCGCGGTTGCTCCCGCTTCCGCTGCCGATACCCATAAACGCCATTCCGCTGTCCTTCATGATTCTCTTCACATCAGCGAAATCGACGTTGATCAGACCGCGGGTATAGATTATGTCGGTTATGCTCTTGACGGCGATGGCAAGGACTTCGTTCGCCTTGTTTAGGGCGTCAAAGAACTCCAGGTCGGGATAGACCTCGTAGAGACGCTGGTTATCTATGACGATGAGCGAATCAACGTGCCGGCCCAACTCGCGTATTCCTTCGGTGGCGCGGTACATTGCATCGGGTCCCTCGTCGCGGAAGGGGATGGTGACCACTGCCACGGTCAGCAGGCCCTTGGATTTTGACGCCTCGGCAATCACGGGGGCAGCGCCGGTGCCGGTGCCGCCGCCCATACCGCAGGTGATGAACACCATCTCGTTTGTGCCGGTGAGGATATTGTTTATGTCATCGATAGATTCGGTAGCCGCCTTTTTGCCTATCAGATAGTCGGTGCCGGCACCGAGACCCTTTGTGATGACGCCGCCCAGCTGCAGCTTCTGGGGTACCGGGCTGGCGGACAGGTGCTGGAAGTCGGTGTTGCACACCACATAGTCAATGTGCTCCATCCGCTGTTCGTACATATAGCTCACGGCATTTGTTCCGCCGCCGCCTACGCCGATCACTTTTATGATGTTGCCCTTTTCGATCCAGTCGTCGGGAATTATGGCTTCGTATTGCTTTTTCATATCTCTAGTTGTCTTGCGATGTAAATAAGTCGTGGATGAATCCGGTGATGCGGGTCTCTACCTTGCCCGGCTTGCGTACCGGCTCCTCTTCCTCTTCTTCATCTTCCTCGTCTTCCTCTTCTTCCTGGTCCTCCTGGATTTCGGCTGCCAGTCTGGCTTTGCGTTCCTCTTCCTTGCGGCGGGCTTTCTCTTCTGCCTGCTGCTGCTTGATGCGGCGTTTCTCCTCCTTCTCCAGGCGGGCCTTCTCGCGTCGGCTGAGTTTGACGATGGGTTGGTCGGCAAACATATCGGTGTCCCGTGTGGGGACGGCATTGATGGCGGTGTGGACGCGTCCACGGTCAATCTCGCTCTCGTGGTTGAAACTGTCTATGAGGGCTCCCACTATGGAACTTGCAGTGGTGTCGAAGCAGCTGGGCTTGGATGACTCGCCGATGTTGCCCTGGGCATTGGCCAGCCGTACCCTCATACCGGTTATCGCCCTGGCCAGTTCCTTGATGTGCTCCAGGTAGGCGGTTCCGCCGGTAATTACCAGCCCTGTAGGAATCTTCTCCATATAGCCCGATTTCTCTATAATATAGTATGCGGCTTCCAGGATCTCGCTGGCACGGGCTTCCACGATTTGCTCCAGAAAGTCCAGCGGAACATCTTTGGTCTCACCCTGTCCGACCCCCTGTATCACGAGCTTCTTATTCTCTGAAAGCCCTTCGTCCATACACGAGCCGTATTTCATCTTTATTATTTCGGCAACATCGGTAGTGAGACAGGTATGGAAGCGGATGTCGCTGGTGATAGTGTTTCCCGCAAAGGGAATGACTCCGACAGCGCGGACGATGCGGTCCTTGACCACTACTACATCGGTGGTGCCGGCGCCGATGTCCAGCAGGGCGACCCCATTCTCAATCTCGTTTTCGTTCAGGGTGGCGATGGCGCTGCCGATGGGAGAAAGTACGGTGCGTACTACTGTCATTCCGCACTTCTCCACGACGTCGCGCTTGTTGCGGTCGGCGGATACCTTGCCCAGGATAAGACGGTATTTTGCCTCTACATACCTGCCGGGCATACCCTCCACGGTGTCGGGGGGATTGCCCACGGAATCATCGATGTCATAAGACTGGGGAATTGCGTCCAGTACCATCTCTCCTGCCACCACGTCGGCGTGGAAAGCCTCGGCGCGCCAGCGCTCAAGTTCGTCGGCACTGATATAACTGCCGCCGGATCGCTTGGCCTTGAGCGTGTAGTCCACGGTCCTGAGGCCCTGGCTGCCGGCGCACAGGATAACCTCGGTCACGCTCTCTCCGAATTCCGACTCAATCTCGTGCTTGCAACGGCTCAGCGCCTCGATGATGCGCTGTGAGTTCTGCACATCGCCGCGGGACATCCCCTTGCTTACGGGTACGACCTTGTGGTGAATCACCTTGATGCCGCTGGTGGCCGATTCCGCTATCGCCATAGCGACCTTTGAGGTGCACAGTTC
>CACYEB010000131.1 GCA_902773305.1 uncultured Bacteroidia bacterium | reverse complement strand
TTTTGAAGTGGGAGCTGAGGGAGTCGAACCCCCGACCCTCTGCTTGTAAGGCAGACGCTCTGAACCAACTGAGCTAAGCTCCCTTTTCTGTCAAAGCGGATGCAAATATAAGGCAATTTTCGGAACTGCCAAAATTATTTTTGCGATTCAGCCACCAGCCAATTGAACAGTGGCAGAAATGTTGTGTCGCCAGCGGCCAGCATTTTCTCCGGATGGAACTGAACGGCAACGATGCGGGCAACATCGTCTACCCTCTCTATGGCCTCCACCAAACCATCTTCAGAGAACGCAGAAACTCTGAATCCCGGAGCCACGGCTTTAATTGCCTGATGATGGAAAGAGTCCACTTTGAATTCACCGGCACCGACCAAAGAAGCCAGGACCGTTCCCTCAGCAATGGTAATCCTGTGCATGGCAGTTTCGCCCTCAGGGGCCTTGTGACACACTTCAGACTCGGGAACCTGTGCCGGAATATCCTGCCACAGGGTACCGCCAAGTATGACGTTGATCACTTGCTCACCCCTGCAGATCCCAAGGAGTGGAAGGCCCGCACCGAAACATAGGTGTATAAGAATATCTTCATAAGTATCCCGGGATGCATTTACTTCTCCCAATCCAGGGATAGGCGCTTCGCCATAATACGAAGGGTTAATGTCTTCGCCGCCAATCATCAGTACGCCGTCGACTCTGCTGAGCATATCTGATATAGTTGCTGCATCCGTGATGATGGGCAGAATCAGCGGAACACCGCCGGCGGCACATATAGCATCTATATAGGCCTGGCCGACCCGGCTCTGGCCCACACCGCCAGCCGTAATGCCAATAACCGGCGCTGCCTTTTGTGCCGTGCGGCGGGGAACCGAACAGCTAAAAAGCAGCGCACAGATAACCGCTATGACAGCCAGTCGCTTCACTGGCGTTCTGTCTTGCGCAGGGTAAGGCAGTCTATAGAGGGCATAAAACCGGTGTCATTGCCCAGGCGGATTTGGTTAAGACCCTTCTTGAGTTTGACCTTGAAGTTAACGGTGTCCCATACGGCAGAATCGTCGCCTGTTGAGAGTTCTTCGAACGAGGCCGCATCGCTGCCGTTTACACTGACCTTGAAGGCGGTGGGATTGGCGGAGGCATAGCGGACAGTTGCCACGTATTCCCCGCCTCGACAGCTGAACACGTTGTTCCACTGCAGCCAGTTGTCGGGGTTGCAGCCAAGGCCGGCGGCGTACATACCCATATCGGCCGATTCATTTGGCAGGTACACCGGAGACTGATAGCCCTCTATCGTGCTGAACATATTCATGTAGGACTCCTCTGCCTGATAAACGCTCTTTTCGAGCCGCTTTCCGGTGACAAACAGGGCCACGCAGCAGTGAGGGTCAAGAGAGACGTTGAAGGAAGTCTCCCCGGCCATTTCGGGCACTTCTGCATGCACCTTGCAATCATATACAGACTTGATGCTCTCGAAGCCGAGCGCCTCAAGCGATACATCTATCGACGAGAGCTCCTCGCCCAGGTTCATAACCACCACGGCGCGTTTGGGACCGAAGATGCGCTCGATATCCTTGGTCACGACGTAGGTCTCGCCCTGACGCTGCACGACTGGTGCGCCCAGGCCGAGTTTGTCCTGGTTCATAGCTATAAGGTCCTTGTTGAGCATCACCTCGCGGCTGCTCTCAGGCACCTTGCGCATATCGCAACCCATAATCAGCGGCGACGAAGCGATACACCAGTAAGCCATATGGGTAAATTCCTCTTCCGGACTCAGGCAGGCATCACTGCCGGGCCATTTGGAGCCAATCTCAAGCATATCGCAGTCGTTGTAGTGTCCGCCTCCCGTATAAGCTTGAAGCCAGAGGTTCTCGTCTATGATGTATTTCACACGTGAGAACCAGGGGCGGATGTCATAGGTGGTACGCCAGGAGGTGGCCAGGTCGGCCGCCCAGGTGCCGGGAAAACGCCAGCGACAGATATTGAAGATGATGTCCTTCTTGTCACATGCGCGGATGGCTTCGGCAATCCTGGTGTACTGCTCCCGCTCGTCCAGTTTGGCGTGCTGTCCGCCGCAGAAATCTATCTTGATGAAGTCGTAGTCCCATTCGTCAAAGAAGAGTTTGCAGTCGTCCTTTTCGTGGCCGTAGAGGCCGGTGCCGAGGCCGTAGGCATAGATGTTTTCACTACCGCAGGTGTTGTCTCCCGCATCGGTATAGATGCCCGCCTTTAGCCCAAGGGAGTGAATGTAGTCAGCCACCGCGCGCATTCCGCTGGGGAACAGCTTCTCGTCATACATAAAATTGCCCTCGGCATCCCGAGGACGCTGGAAACCGTCGTCAATATTGATGAACTTGTAGCCGGCATCGGCATAGCCCAGCTCCTTAACGGCAAGGGCCTGGTCTTTGACCAGGTCCTCGTTAATGTTCAGCTGAAAGGCATTCCAGAAGCTCATACCCATAGTGGGAGTATGGTCCACCTCATATTTGATGCTGCAGTCGCGCCCGCAGGAATACAACAGCATACAGGCGCAGGCTGCGATAATAAACGATCTGTTCATAACTACATCTTCTTGACGGTCATACGGTCGATATCGGGCATTTTGCCGCGGGAATTCTCAAGACGGATCACGTTCCAGCCTTTGTCGAGTTTGACCTTGACGCCGGCCTCTGCCCATTCCTGGTCAGCTCCGGTGCTCAGGCCGCCGAGGGTCGCCCCGTCCTTGCCTCCGTTTACCAGCACCATCATATTGCGGGCATCTTCGCACGAATATCGGAAACTGAGGGAGTAGTTGCCACTCTTAGAGACATATACCTTGCGCCATTCCAGCCAGTTATCTTCCCAGCCGCCGAGTTCTGCGGCATAGTAGCCCATATCTGCCGATGCGCTTTCGCGAAGGCGGGGAGAAGGTATCTCATACGGGCGTCGGTATGCCTCATAGTCCTGTTCATTGATTTCGGTGTAGGCATTCAGGAAGGCCTCCTCTACCTGATATACGCTCTTGTCTATGCGTTTGCCGGTAACAAAGAAAGCCTCGCTGTCGTGAGGAGCGATGGT
>CACYEB010000130.1 GCA_902773305.1 uncultured Bacteroidia bacterium | reverse complement strand
GGGGTCGGTCTGTTTCGCCTCACTCTTTTTGTTGCCGTTATTCCCGCAGGAAATCAGCATGATGGCGCAGGCGACAAGCGCCAGGGTAATGAATGTCTTTTTCATTGGAAAGAATGTTTATTGAGTTGTTATTTCGTTATTTCCGTCAGTCCGTCAAGGCTCACGATAAGGCCTTCGTATGTCGGTTTGGCAGAGAAGGAGGTCACCTCGAAAGCCTTGCCTTCTATGTAGGGTGCCCCGTCTTTCGTTGACATACCATATTTGTAATAGGGCAAGCCGTTCTCCTTGTCCACCCACTCGATGACCTTCGTGTACATCTCAACGCCAACGATGTCCTCCGTCTTCTCCTGAGTGAGCACGTAAGCGGGACGGCCAAAGATTGTTGTGTCCTTGGCAGAAACTCCTTTCCCGTTCTTCTTTAGCCTTTCACCGAAGAGGGTGTTGCTCATCGAGCTTTGAAGATAATCGTAGATAGCATCGTCAACACTGTCAAATTCGGATTTCTCGCTCTTGATGACATACGTGCCCGCACCCTCGTTCACAAGATACCCCGTTCGCGTTGAATCCGTGCATACAAAGAGGTTCGTGGTCTTACTGCCCTCCATCTTGAAGATAAGGACGTTTCCTTTACGGGCATAGACGCGGCTCATACTTGCTCCTGATACATACATTTTCTCGGTCAGGGAGAAATCCTGCTGGTACCATTTCTTGGCATCAACTTTCGGCTTTTCGATTTTGGCTACAGGCGCTTCCACCTGAGAGGATTCCTGATCGGAGGTCTTCTTTTTGGGATTGTTGCCACAGGAAACTGCGGCGGTCATTGCCACGCAAAAGGCAATCAGTGTTATTCTTTTCATAATTAAGAGTGATATTTTATTGCCAAAGTTCGCCAAGCACCACAACAAAAACACTATACGAAAGTTTAGACTTGCAGGTACTTTGCCACGATTTTGCTAATTTTGCCTTATGAAAAGACTGGCCATACTCCTTCCACTTCTCTTCCTTTCCTGCCTGCTGGCAAAGGGGCAATACACCGACCATCGGGACCATCAGTTGGACTCTCTGGAAGAGGTTGTAGCTCCTTGGACGGAGGCCCGGATGGCCAGGGCAACTGAGGAAGAGAAAAGTATGATTGCCGATGCCTGGCACGATCTGATGTGGGGCTATTCCAACATCAATCCCGGCAGATCACTCTACTTCGCCAGAAGAAATATGGAACTCTGCCTTCAGGAATTATGGTTGAATCAGGCTCTCCAATCCGCCAGGATGATCGGTCAGCATCACTGGGCCGCCGGGCAGACTGACAGCGCGATGACCTACTTCAACAAGGCCCTTGCCATCGCCGACAAGATGGCCCTGAAAGAGTCCCTTCCCGGAAAGCCGGATGGCTACAAGCAATCTACCATCGATGATGCTTATTCCGGCGTTTACGGTGCCATCGGCAACCTGTATGCCAGCATCGACTCCTTCCCTCAGGCAATGGAGTACTATCGAAAGGCCGGGGTGTTGTTTGAAAAGAACGGTTGGAACGAGAGCAACTCCGTCCTCTATCAGAATATGGGTGAGACTTGGCTTGATGCCGGAAATCTAAAAGAAGCCGAGACCTGCTACAACCAAGCTCTCCAGTTTGGTAAGGTCGCAGATGACTCCCTCTTGATTGCCAAAGCCCGGGCCGGCTTGGGTGCCCTGTATCTGGAGCAAGGCAAAACCTCCAGGGCTTTGCAGCAACTGAAAGCCGCTGACGAATACTTCTCCACCCATGAGGATCAGGAATACCGCAGCCGCCTCTATACGCTGGATGCAACAGGCAAAGTGCTTGAAGCCCAGAGACGCCAGACACGCACCATTGCTATCGGAGCCGTTGTCCTTGCCACCCTCTTGCTTTGCCTGGTACTTCTGCTTCTCAGAACCCTGCGGCTGGGTCACGAGAAGAAGGCCGCTGACACAGTCATTGGCGAAATCATCGCCGAAAAAGAAGTCTCCGAAGGCGGGGCTCCTCCGGCAAAGCCGGAACTCTCTAAAGCAAAGGGCCCCGTCCTCACCGACCGCGAACGGGAAATCCTGCCTCTGATGGCAGGAGGACTTACAAACAAAGCGATTGCCGCTAAACTCTTCCTCACCGAGCAGACCATCAAATGGTACAGAATGCGCCTGAATGAGAAATTCAATGCAAAGAATGCCGCCGAGGTCATCGCCAAAGCAAAGGAAACGGGCATCATCTGAGTTCTATCGGGTCCTTTCCTGCAAATGATACCTGATAGACGCAGTTCTGCTCCACGACAAAGACCTCTGACCGCGCCCTGGGTAGCTAAGTATTGTGTGATTATAAGTGGTTAAAACAAACATTATTTCTATATATGACTACACCTGGAAAATATATGGGATTTATGCTGGCGGGGGCGCTCCTGCTGGCGTTTGCTGGTTGTGCGAAGCCTGACGATCCGACACTGACATCCACGCCGGTGACGGAAGTGACGGTGGTTATGACGGAAGTGTGGCTGACCGAAGGGGAGAGTGTGACACTGATTGCGATGGTCTCGCCGGAAAACGCGACATACAAGGCAGTGACCTGGAGCAGCAGCAACCCCGCTGTGGCGACCGTGAACGAGAGCGGAAAGGTGACGGCGGTGGCCGCCGGTACCGGTTGTGGTGAGTTCGATCGCGCTGGATCATATGAACCTGGTTTTGCAGCTGGGCACTAGCATAACTTTGATTGCGACGGTCAACCCGAAGAATGCTGTGGACAAGACGGTGACTTGGACCAGTTCCGATACATCCGTAGCGACAGTCAATCAGAGCGGCACGGTAACAGCGGTCAAAGAAGGCACGGCAACCATCACTGCTCTATGCGGAGATGTTTCCGCAACCTGTAAGATAACGGTAAACAAACGCTTGTAGTCAAGGTAACAGCTTTGCTTTAAGCCGCTGGCGTGCTTTGGTAACAGAGGCAGGGGAGATCCCCAGCAGGATGGATTGCTCAGATACGGAGAATTGCAGGTGCGAGAGGATATAGGTACGGATATCGCCCTTTGTCAGATCGGGATGCGCTTCCCGGAGAGACTCGGACGTAAGGTCGCATGAATTCCGGAGCATCCGTTCCAATTCTGCCCATTCTTCATCCAGAATATAGCGGGGACGGGCCCGGAGTTGCTGAAGCAGGTGATTCTGACCTATGAGCGCACGCATCAGCACATAAGAATCGACTTCGCCTCCAGGACCTGTGCCGGCGCTCGGGACATATCCTTCCCGCTCGTCGATTCCGGCGCGGATAACCATCAGAAAGGCCCGGACATTTTTGCCGAGGATTTCGCTGACTTGCGGGATGGTGAGCAGACTTTTTCCGTCGATACAGGTTGAGGCAAGCCCAAGAGCCACCAGGACAAGTTGGTAATAAAGCATTTCAGCATCATTCTCCTGCAGGCCGAAGGTCTCTTCTATGGCAGATAGACTCTCCGCCTTGAAACCCACGTAAGAATCAATGTAATCTTTATAGGAAGCGGGTTGCGACTGCGATTCCATAATCATGGAAAATAGATACGGCTCGTCCATGGCGAACCAGATAAGTGCAATACCAAAACCTTTGAAAGGAGGATTGAGCGCAAAGCCGTCGCCCACTCGCTTCTGATACAGTTTCCGGGCTTCCTTCCGGACGGCGTCCCGGACACCTTGAATGGACCCGAAGGAGGAGAATATGGCGTTGGCACCGCAGTCAAGGCGGGCGCATAGGCTTCGTGCAGTAAGGGCCGAGGGTCCTCCGGCGCGCACCAGATCAAGGGCTGCGGAGAGGATTCTTTCCTTTGTGACAGTAACCGGTCTTGCCATATTCGATGTTCCGTATCAGTTTAACACAAAAGTAAGCATTCGGGCCGGAATGTCCAATCAGGTTTCGGAAATTATGCGCAATTGTCCACATTATTGTCCATATTGATTTTTATT
>CACYEB010000129.1 GCA_902773305.1 uncultured Bacteroidia bacterium | reverse complement strand
CCTTGCAATAGTCTCCCAATTGCTTGGGGTTCTTGATTGCCCGCATCAGTTTATTATACTGCCTTTGCACTATTACGCCATGTGAAATTGACAAATGATACTCAAATGAATTGTGCTCGTTAATCCGAGGAGTCCATTCTCCATCCTGGGATTGTATCTTGACAATATCGCCGGTAATGCGACTGATTTTCGGTTCCCCCTTTACTTCTATGCGTGTGGGCTCCACCCCCGACAGTTCAGCGATCCTTTGGTAATTCAACGGCCTGCCGGAATAAAAGACAATATAAACTCCTGTTGTTGTCATAATACAAAGATAGCGTTTTTCTTTTACTATTCCTTTTCTTTCAGGGATAGTCCCAAAGTGGGCTAAAAACCAAAAACTGCCAAGGAATCAACCTCGGCAGCTTTGTAATTTATTGATTTTTAATATGTTATAAAATCAATATTCTTCCTCATTCCAGAAAAAGTCCTCTTTGGTGGGATAGTCGGGCCAAATGTCTTCGATGGATTCGTAGACTTCGCCGTCGTCTTCGAGGTCAGAGAGGTTTTCTATTACTTCAAGGGGCGCACCGCTGCGGGTGGCATAATCTATAAGTTCGTCTTTGGTTGCGGGCCAGGGTGCATCTTCCAATTTGGATGCAAGCTCAAGTGTCCAGTACATATCAAAAAAAGCAAGTTAATAATTAGCTGTGTCTGTTAAAAGGGCTGCAAAGATATAATAATTTTCGATATGCAATAATATTTTTTTACGATTGTTTTTCAAGTACTTGCGCCAGCGCAAACAAGTAGTCTGACAGGCGGTTGAGATACTTTGAGCAATCGGCGTCAGAGTCGTTTTTTGGCTCTATGGCCACAATGCTTCGCTCGCACCTTCGGCAGATTGTTCGGGCCACGTGAAGCTCTGCGGAAATAGCAGGCGGGCCAGGTATTACAAAAGAAAATTTTTTCGGCAGGGACTCTGTCAGTTTGTCAATCTTTGATTCCAGAAAGGCAAGTTTGGTGTCGGTGTCAAGGGGTGGCAGAAAACTGCATTGCCCGTCACAGGCGAGGTAAGAGGAGATGTCAAACAGATGACGCTGTATCTGAAATAAATCTTCGCAGTACGACTCTGCGGCGGTATCTCCGTACGCGTGAGCCCGGATGACTCCAAGATAAGAAATCAGTTCGTCCGCATCGCCGTATGCACAAACCCTCGGGTCGCACTTTTTAACCCGCTTTCCACCTATCAGGCAGGTGGTGCCTCCGTCTCCGGTTTTTGTGTAAAGTTTCATCGTTTCAAGCCCGGTTATACCTTACCGTTCCGTCTGCAAATAACACGCCGTGCGTGGTTTTTCAGTGCAAGTGCCGGATTTTTTCAGGATAATTCCGTGGCCTGCCCCTGCTTGCTATCAGGAATGGACTTGATATAGACATCCTGTTGAGGGAAAGGAATCTCTATCCCGTTTTGTGCAAAAGCATTGTATATGGCCTCCTTGGCGCGGGAAGGGAAAGTGTAGTGCGTCTCGACCGTGGTGTAAAGGGTGACGACGAGGTTGATGCAACTGTTCCCGAAACCATCAAACCGGACATCTATAGGGAATGAGGGATCCACAACATCACGCCCGCTCTTGTCCTGTGTCCGGAGCGGTTCAAGGGTCTGGAGAATCACGTTCCTGGCTTTTTCTATGTCAGTGCCGTACTTCACTCCCACCGGTATTCTCAGTAATTCGTAGTTCTTGCCGCTGTTGAGGTTTTTGAATTTCTTGGTAAATAGGTCGGTGTTGGTAAAGGCTATCATGGAGCCGTCCTCCTCTTCTACAAGGGTGGTCTGGTAGCTTACCCGCTTTACGGTTCCCCGTATTCCGTCGCAGGATATCTTATCTCCCACACGAATACGGCCGGCCATCAGTTGCACGCCGTAGAAGAAGTTGTTTATCAAGTCTTTCAAGGCAAAGCCGACACCGGCTGCCAGACCTGTTCCGATGGTGGTCAGTGCAGATGTCGGCATTCTCAAGATGGCGGACACTATCAGCAGGTACAACAGCCATCCGACAACGGATACTATGGTGTTTGTGAGGGAAAAATTCACATCGGACTCCTTGAGCGGGATGCCGGCGGCGTGTTTCTTGTCAATTATATTCCTCATCTTGAAGAGCCTTGCAGAGCCGATTACCAGATAGATCAGGTAGCGGAAGATGAAGAAGAGGGCCAAAACAACAAGTATGTTCAGGGGGGTGACCTCCTGAAGCCCCTCTCTTGTAAACAGAGACTGACGCAAGAAGTCCGTCCCTGTCAGGGAGAGCTGGTAGGTGCGTATGGTCAGCTGGATGCTGAAAGGGATAGAGAGAAGGATGGCGATGGGCACGACGACCATCTTGAGCAGGTCATAAAGCCAGGTTACCTCTATGTAGTCTGCCTTGTCGGTAAGGGGAAGCAACGGGTTTTCCATATGGAAGCGGGCCTTCTTGCGTGTCACCCTGTTTTGGTAGTAGCGCTTCATCAGATGGTACAGCATCGATATGGTGTGCAGCAACGCCAGCTGGAAAGTCCAGAACGTGAGCAGCAGCACGCCAAGCATAGAATAACCTGTCAGGGAGAGTATGCCGGCCAGAACCATAACACCCACGGAGACCCACATATAACGGATGTCGGCACGGGTTACCTTGCCCCTGTATCGGATATTCAGCCAAGCCTGCCAGATGCTGAATACCAGCAGGGCGGCGGGAAGGATAAGCGGCACCAGGCTTGCCGGAAGGAAAATGGCCCTGAGCAGGATATTGAAGAATGCCAGCAACAGTGTGGGGATATAGATGTTGCGGGAGGCCCGCGCCTGGTTGCCGTCCACCCTTATCAGTAAGGAGATGAATATGGCCAGCGTCAGCCAGGAGAACAGACTCAGCAGTCTGTAAGCCATCTTCCAGTAGGGGTCGCTGCCGTCGGTCTTGACCAGTATTATGCAAAGGATAAACAGCAATACCGACAATATTGCAGTCAGGACAGGCTTCAGGTTCCGCGCCTTCTCGTTCTTGACAAACTTGAAGATGACCAAGTTGATGAGTGCGGCCACGAGGAATGCGAGCAGCAAGGCAACGAGGGCCATCGCAGCATATCCCAGGATGTTGCGGCTGTTAAGGGGCCGGTCAGGGTTTTTGTCTCCGCTCTGCGGCGGTTCCCCGCCGAACCTTGTCTCGAGGTCGCTCTTGGCATTGGCGATGAACGAATCCCAATTCCTTATGATTTGGATGATACTGATATTTCCTCCAATGAAAATGTGCTTTTGTGTCTCCGAGTAGTTGCTCTGGGCGTAGTCGTAGGCCTGCTGCAGCCTCCGTTCGGTTTCGGCAAAGCAGATGCTGTCCTGCAGCGCCAGAACCACCGACCGGCCGTAGAGAGCGGTCAGGGTGTTGGTATAGTAGAGGCAACTGTCCAGCAGTTCGGGCTGGATGTCGTCTGTCGCAAGGATGGGCTCCAGCGGAGGAAGTGAGACCAGGATGGAGTCCCCGACCATCAGCGAGTCCAGTTGCGGCAATGACTGCAGCAGCGTGTCGGTCACCATCAGGGAGTCCAGACGGTGATTGATGTACATATCGCGGAGAGTCTCTCCCAGCAGTGAATACTGCCTGAGCCCCGAGCGTGAAGAAATCAGGTACTTGTCTGAAAGACGTGCCTGAACCTTGAAGGAGTCGTAGACTTTGGAAACCTTCTCCAGGGCAAAGGCCATATCGAAAGCGAACCCGGGTTTCTGTGTGTAGAGCATCACCGTGACTTCGTCGGCTGCTTTGACCATAGAAGCCAGCTGCTGTTTGCGCTGGCTGTTATCAATCAGCAGGGAATCCGACTCAAGGGCTGTCTGATATGCGTGCTTGAGCTCGGGGAGCAGGCTTGAAAGCACAATGCCGGAGTCTGTCTCCTGCGCGCTGCAGGGAACAGGCCGGATGGGCATAAGAAACGCCAGTACACAAACGGCGGTACAAATCAGGCTGCGGAAATGCATTGGCAGAATACTTTAAAAGTCAAAACCTATAGAAGCGTACAGAGAAAAACCTACATAGCGGCACCACTGTGCAGCAAACTTGAGAGGACCTACCATAGACTGCCTGGCATACTCGGCGCCGAAGGCATAGTAAGGGTTCGTCTTT
>CACYEB010000128.1 GCA_902773305.1 uncultured Bacteroidia bacterium | reverse complement strand
GTCGTTCTTCTATGGCCTCGGCCTCGAAGCAGGAGTCTTTTCCGGTAGGTACAGGGGAGAAGAGTATCACGGCAACCTTATGGCAGGGGCCTTTGGCAATATAGGTCTCGAATATGCGTTTTCCGCAATTCCCTTTGCCGTTTCCCTTGACTGGAATCCCGGCTTGAGGCTGGTGATAGGCGACAAACTCTGGAGCGGTTTTGCCTGGGAGGGTATATGCCTCGGCATCAAGTATACCTTCTGACCAGTATAGTTACTCCATCAGTTTCTTGTATTTGAAGCGCTTGGGCTCTATGTCGCCCAGGCGTTTCTTTTTGTTCTCTTCGTATTCGGAGTAGTTGCCGTCAAAGAAGACCACCTGGCTGTCGCCTTCGAAGGCCAGGATGTGGGTTGCGATGCGGTCCAGGAACCAGCGGTCGTGGCTTACTACCACGGCACAGCCGGCAAAGCCGTCCAAACCCTCCTCCAGGGCGCGGATGGTGTTCACATCAACGTCGTTGGTGGGCTCGTCATGCAGCAGCACGTTGCCTTCGTCTTTCAGCGTGAGTGCAAGGTGCAGGCGGTTACGCTCACCGCCCGAGAGCACGCCGCATTTCTTTTCCTGGTCGGCGCCTGAAAAATTGAATCGGGATATCCAGGCGCGGGCGTTGATTTCACGGCCGCCCATACGTACCCATTCGGAATCGCCCGCCACCGTCTGGTAGACGGTCTTTTCGGGGTCGATGGATTTATGCTGCTGGTCGACGTATGCCAGTTTCACGGTCTCGCCGATCTCGATGCTGCCGGTGTCGGGTTTCTCGATGCCCATAATCAGGCGGAACAAGGTGGTTTTGCCGGCGCCGTTGGGGCCGATCACACCCACGATGCCTGCCGGCGGCAGTTCAAAGGTAAGGTGTTCGAAAAGCACGCGGCCGTCGTAGGCCTTGGAGACATCGTTGAAACGGATGACCTTGTTGCCCAGATGCGGTCCGTTGGGGATATAGATTTCCAGATTCTCTTCTCTTTGCTTGACATCGGCACTGGCCAGTTTCTCGTAGGCTCCCAGACGGGCTTTCTGCTTGGCCTGACGGGCCTTTGGTGCCATCCGTACCCATTCCAGCTCGCGCTCCAGGGTCTTGCGTCGCTTGCTCTCCTGTTTTTCTTCCTGTGCCAGGCGCCTGGTCTTCTGGTCCAGCCACGAAGAGTAGTTGCCCTTCCAGGGGATGCCTTCACCACGGTCCAGTTCCAGTATCCATCCGGCGACGTTGTCCAGGAAGTAACGATCGTGGGTCACGGCAATCACCGTGCCCTTGTATTGCTGCAGATGTGCCTCCAGCCACTGGATACTCTCGGTGTCCAGATGGTTGGTGGGCTCGTCCAGAAGCAGCACGTCGGGTTGCTGGAGCAGCAGGCGGCAGAGCGCCACGCGGCGGCGTTCGCCACCCGAGAGATTCTTCACAACAGCCTCGGAAGGAGGACACTGAAGGGCATCCATAGCCCTTTCCAACTTGGAGTCGATTTCCCATCCGCCGTGGTGGTCTATAAGTTCGGTGAGTTCCCCCTGACGCTCTATGAGACGGTTCATTTCGTCGTCGTCCAAAGGTTCGGCAAACTTCATTCCGATTTCGTTGTATTCATTCAGCAGGTCCATAACCTCCTGCACTCCCTCCTGAACAACTTCAAGGACGGTCTTGTCGGGGTCCATCTCGGGCTCCTGTGCCAGATAGCCTACGGAATAGCCGGGTGCCCACACGACCTCGCCGCGGATGGATTTTTCAATACCGGCGATAATCTTGAGCAGGGTACTCTTACCGCTGCCGTTAAGGCCGATGATGCCGATCTTGGCGCCGTAGAAGAAACTCAGGTATATATCCTTCAGGATAACTTTGTTGTTGTGCGGCAAGACCTTGCCGACACCGTTCATCGAGAATATTATCTTTTCGTCTGCCATAGGGTTATTCTTCTATAAGTTTCCAGCCTTTGGGGAGTTTGATGTCGTAGTTGAATTTGCCGTCGTTGCAGGACCAGTCAATTTTGATGTCGCCTTCCTTGACTGGGAGGGTGGCGCTGCACTGCTTGAGGCCTGTGTCGCGAAGTCGCAGTGTTACGGTCTTGCCCACGCGGTCCACCTTATAGAGACCGGCGGCATCACGGTAGAATACGTGTGCCAGGTGGGCGGCAAATCCGTGGTTGCAACTGTCGCTATAGGTCATATTTTCCCAGAGGGTGCCGGTGGCTTCGGCCATAGGGAGGTAGAAGTCCACAGCCTCTTTCATCATCTGTGCACCCAAACCGTTCTGTGAGAGAAGCTCCATACGCAAATAGTTGCCGAACAGGGCGTTGGCCTTGGGCACGTCGGGATATTTGTCTTCTTTGTTGCGTACAGGACCGAATTCGGTGGTGAGCCGCTGCCATAGTTCGGGATACGTCTCCGGGGTGGCGGTACCAAAGAAGAATGCGTAGTACTGGCAAGTCTCGGTATGGTTTGATGTCAGTTGCAGGGATCCGTCTTCAAGGCGCATTGCGTTGTCTATGAAGAACCGGCCGTCAAAGGCCTGGCTGCGGATGGTTTCCCGTATGGCTTCGGCGCGCTCGTGCAGCGCAGGGTCACCGTACATACGGGACACTGCGTCGAGCATTCCGGCATATTGCATATTGGAGGGATAGTTTACATCCTGGACAAAATGGTTGGCAGCAGACCACTCGATGAATACCCAGCTCCGGAGCCTTTCCAACAGACCGTCGGAATTCAGGAACTTGTCAAAGAAATCAATCAGGCCATAGACGCGGTTTTTAAAGGCGTCTATCATTTCACGGTCACCGCTGCGGGCGAGATATTCCTCTAGTTCAAGTACGAACCACATTGCGTAGTTGGGAATGTAGGTGCCGCCTTCGAAATTGTCTGAAGGGTAGCACATCGGAACCATACCCTCGGGAATTGTCTTGAAATGCTCGGGAAGAAGATAGTTCTCCAGGAAGTTCTTCTCGACAAGCGTGGTGCCGGAGAGGTCGCATTCAACGCGTGAAGAGAAAAAACTGTCGCCTATCCAGCCGGCCCTTTCGCGGCTTGGACAATCCATAAAGATGTCAAGGGCACACTGACGGATGGTCTGCCGTGCCGCTTCAAAAATCTTGTTCAGGTCTTCGTTGTCGCAACTGAACCGGCCGGCCTGAACGGCAGAGTTGCAGTAGTCGCGGATGTAGAGCCGTTTTACTGTGGAGTTGCCCGTGAATGCAACCTGGGCGAACTGCATGGTGTAGGGCTCAAAACTCTCAAGAGAGTAGGTGCCCGGCTCCAGCTCGTAGGCCACGTAACCGCGGAAAGGCATCCGGTGCTTCAGTTCTCCGTCTGTCAGGAGTTCTTCAAAATCTATGGTCAGGGAGGTCTTTTCCCGAACCTCTATCTCGCATCCCAGGAAGCCGCTGTATTCACAACCGAATGTATAGATCTGTCTGTCGGGATCGATTAGGGAAGCCTCGTGGACGGTATAATCGGGGTATGGAACGCGGCGTACTATAGTGGTTTTGCTGCTTTGCGGTACCAGTTTGACCTCGTCATCGCACACGAAGTCCACGTCTGTCTGCCAGCTGTCGTATCCGTCGGCAAGTACCCAATACTCCATCTGCGTGCGCTGGTAGCTGTATTTGGGCACATCCTGAACTCTCTGGTGCAGGTCGTATGCCTTGAAGGCGCTGCCTGTTGCGGCTATCACCTTGCCGCCGGAGACAATCTCTGCCTGCAGGAACGAAGGCTGGCAGAGCAGATAGAACGACTCGGTATTGTAGCCGACAACCTCTATCGACACGACATTTCTGCCATCGTGCAAGTAGGGCGCAATGTCATAGCAGTCAATACGGTAGAAGTCGTGTGCCGCCACGCAGGGACCGTGCCCCACGAACTCGCCGTTGACTTTCAGGCGGTAAACGGTGCTGGCAGCGATGCGGATGTCGGCATCCCTGCAGAAATCGATCACCTCGCGGAAAGCCAGGGTCAGATTCACCTCGTTTTCACGCCCCTCTGCCCATACAGGAACGGCCTTCCTGAAAGAATCAATATTCTGCCTGTCAACCTTGCGGTTGCAGCTGCAAGTCAGTGCCAGGACGAAAAGGACCGCCCAAAGAAATTTG
The DNA here is from genome assembly GCA_902773305.1 of uncultured Bacteroidia bacterium. Lineage (GTDB taxonomy): Bacteria > Bacteroidota > Bacteroidia > Bacteroidales > UBA932 > Equibacterium. Next base: position 5,063 of record CACYEB010000128.1, on the reverse strand, counting down.
ATTTTCATTTCGTTATCTATTTGTACAATTTTATCGCGTCGGGTTCTCCCACAAGCCACACCACGTCACCTTCCAGCATCACCATATCGGGCTCGGGATTCATATAGGTCTCTTCGCCTCTCTCTATGCCTATCAGCATACAGCCGGAGTTGCGCATATCCACCGTCTTGAGCGATTTTCCGGCCAGAAGCGAAGCGTCGGTGACAGTAAAAGACTCCACGTCCACGGCGTTGCCGCCGCTTTCGGGCAGTGTAAGATCCTGTTCCAGGGAGAGTTTGAAGGCATCCACCTGCTTCTTGGTGCCCACCGCCAGAATTTCGTCTGCAGGGTAGAGAAATTCGTCTGCGGAGGGTATATTGATTACCCTGCTGCCCCGCATAATCTTTACTATGTTCACTCCGTAGTCACGCCTTAGGGGTATGTCGCGCAGTTTCATACCGGCATACCTGAAGTCAGAAGATACTCTCAGCCGCTCCACACAAATGTCGTGACCGTCCATTTTTTCACGTATCGTGGTGGTTACCGGTGCCGTCTGGCGCTGGTAATCCTCACGCTGGCGCATATTCTCCACAAACCTTCCCTCAAGGGTGCTCGAGCGCTTGTTGAAGATTCTCAGCAGGATGAATATGGCGGCTGCGATGGCGGCAATCAGTATCACGATGCCAATCCCCGGCTTGAAATAGTGGGACACGACTGCCATCACAAAGCTTACCGCAAGGAATATCTTGAGGGCGCTCATCGCAATCAGAGGCCCCCTTCCGGCTGCCGAGGATGCTCGCCAGAGGTTGTCATACAGATCTTTGTATTTGCCGTAGGCAATCACCATCCCGTATAGGAAAGGAACCATCACCAGCAACGTGACAACGGCGCAGATGGTGTTCTTGAGCCACGGGGCAAGATGGCCCAGGAGTCCGTCGGCAAACGGATCAAGGAACATATTGGAAGCCAGCAGCACCGCCACGAGCATCACGTTGTAGGGAATCATCCTTATCAGGTAGGCCTTGACAAGTTGTCTCCACTGGCTCTCGCTGGCTTTTGAACGGCTGGTGGCCCGCACTTCGCTCAGCGTTTCAAACAACTTGGGAGGAAGCTTGCGGCTGACAAAACCGTAGAAAGGTTCCGACAGTTTGATGAAATAGGGGGTGGTGAAGGTGGTTATTACGGATACCGCCACCACCACGGGGTAGATATAGTCGGCCATCACTCCCAGGCTCTTGCCCAGGCTGGCTATGATAAAGGCGAATTCTCCAATCTGTGCCATAGAGAAGCCGCTGCGGACTGCGCTGTGCAGACCCTGGCCCGCCATCAGCACACCGCTGGTTGCAAACAGCGGGATGCCTGTTATCACCACGAATATCAGTACGATGATGGGCTTCCAGTATTGCACGATGACGGTCGGATCTACCATCATCCCCACGGAGACGAAGAAGATGGTTCCGAACAGATCCTTTATGCTTTTGATGGAGTGGGATATATGTTCGCCCTCCAGCGTTTCGGCCAGCAAGGACCCCATTACGAACGCACCAAGGGCCGACGAGAAGCCCGCCGCGGTGGCCAGCGCCACCATACCGAAGCAGAGCCCCACGGAAAGGATGACCAGCATCTCTTGGTTCATCACCTGCCGCCCCTTCTTGAAAAGAGTGGGAATAAGATACATACCCACCACAAACCAGAGCACCAGGAAGAAGAGGAGCTTCAGCAGGGCCATCCCCATTTCGCCTCCGGAGAACTGCTTGCTGACCGCCAGGGTGGAGAGCAGCACCATCAGCACCACGGCCAGCAGGTCTTCCACCACCAGCGTGCCGAAAACTATGTTGGTAAAAGGCTTTCCCTTAAGGCCCAGATCGTCGAACGCCTTGATGATGATGGTGGTGGATGACATTGAGAGCATTCCTCCCAGGAAAATGCGCTCCATATGGGTCCAGCCCATCGCGCCGCCAACGGCCATGCCTGTGACAAACATTCCGGCGAAGATTGTACCGGCGGTAATCAGTGCGCTGCTGCCAACCTTGAGCAGTTTCTTGAAACTGAATTCGAGGCCGAGGGCAAACAGCAGAAAGATGATACCTATCTCCGACCATTGCTCTACGGTGTCGGGATTGGTAAGACCTGGAAAGAGACCGAAATGTGGTCCTACAAGAAAGCCGGCCACAATGTACCCAAGTATCAGAGGCTGTTTCAAAGCCCTGAAAATCAGGGTGATGATGCCGGCGGATATGAATATCAGGGCGAGGTCCTTAACCAGGTTCAAACTTTCGTCCATATAGCGGCAGGGTCGTTATCTGACAGACTGGATGCGGGGGTGCAACTTACGGTTATGGGCCACGAAAATGGCTATAACCAGAATGGTCACGGCAGATGCCACGCAATGCCCGGCACCGACGGGAAGCGACAGTCCACCGGCCTTGTATGGCGCTACCATAAAGTAGCAGACGCACACGTAGGTGAGGAAAGTGGCGGGAACGGCAGTGTACAGCGGACTCTTACCGTGTTTGAAAAGATACCGGGAGCAGGTCCAGAGGACTATCGAGGCCAGCACCTGATTGGATATACCCACATAATTCCATATGGTGGAGAAATCGAAAGTGCACACCAGCACTGCAATCACAAAAATCGGGAGCGCAGTAAGGATACGGTTCACAATGGGTTTCTGGTCTATATGGAAGGCTTCTGCCAATATCAGCCGGATGCTGCGGAATGCGGTGTCCCCGGACGTGATGGGGCAGGCAATGACGCCCAGCACTGCAATTATCGCCCCGACTTTGCCCAGCCAGTCGCGGCATATGCTGTTGACGAGGATTGCCGGTGTGTTGCCGGCGGCTGCAGCTTCGTTCAGGCCGTCCGGTCCGCCGGTATACGCCATTGCTGCCGTCGCCCAGATTATGGCCACGATGCCCTCGCATATCATCGCTCCGTAGAAAACCGGCCGCCCATACTTTTCATTGCCCAGACAGCGGGCCATAATGGGGCTCTGGGTGCTGTGGAAACCAGAAATAGCACCGCACGAAATCACGATGAACAGCATCGGGAACAGGATGTTCTTATCGGGATTGACGTGGAAATTCTTAAGCATTCCGGGGGTGAGTTCCGTCAGATGCAGGCTGCCGTCAGAACCCTTGACAATCAAGGCGATGCCAACAGCCAGGGCCATAAACAGCAGTGTGGCCCCCATATATGGATATATGCGCCCAATAATTTTGTCTATCGGGACAAGGGTCGCCAGGATGTAGTATCCGAAGATGACAACTATCCAGAAGAGCCTGCTCACCGGCGCCATATTGTTCAGCAGGTCGGCAGGGCCGGTGACAAATGAACATCCGACACCGATAAGCATTATGGCTATAAATACATTCATCAACTTTCTGACATTCCTGCCCAGGTAGATGCCGATAAGGGAAGGAGTGCTGCGGCCGCCGGACCGGATGGAAATCATTCCGGAAAAATAGTCGTGTACCGCCCCCATGAATATGCATCCCACCACAATCCATATATAGGCTATCGGACCGTATGCCGCACCCAGGATAGCTCCGAAAATGGGCCCCAGCCCGGCTATGTTCAAGAACTGGATGACGAATATCCGCCAGGGCTTCAACTCTTTGTAGTCAACTCCGTCGGCACGGTACCGGGCGGGAGTCGTACGGCCGGGGTCTGCTTCGAACAACTTTTTCTCCACAAACTGCCCGTATAGGAAGAACCCCGCTATCAGCAGTGTAATACAGACAATGAATGTAATCATAGTGAAGGCAAATGTAGATAAAAATGCGCTTTATTGTTGCATTTATTTCTACCTTTAACGCCTCGTTCAAAACATATTCAACAATGAAAAGATTGCCCTTTGCCTTAGCGCTGTGCCTTCTTCTGGCGGGATGCTCTTCAACAGGATCAAGTATCAAACCTGCCGATTCAACAACCGAATACCATCAGGATGCCTTTACTGATGCCTCCTGCCCCCGGTTCTCCTGGGTCAACACAGGTCACGCAAAAGGCGCCGCCCAGACCTCATATCATATCATGGTGTTCGAAGGTAATATAACCTCGCAAGAACCCTTTTGGGACTCCGGCGTGGTGGAGTCTCCCGAATCGGTGCTTGTCGATTACGGCGGTGCGCCGCTGAAGCCTTGCACCGACTATTACTGGCAGGTGCAGACCGCAGACCAAAAGGGCAGGCTGTCGCCCTGGAGCGACCCCTGCCACTTCCATACCGGAATGCTGGGGCAGGATATGTGGAAGGCACGATGGATAGGGGCCCCCTGGCAGGGAGAGGAGTCGTATGACTACGATATGAGTGAAGACGTTTCTCCGGCGCCCCTGATCAGGAAGGAGTTCGAGATAAGCAAACCGGTCAAGTCGGTCCGCTTCTACGGAGTCGGCCTCGGTTATTTCGAACTGTATGTCAACGGTACCAGGGCGGGTGACGAGTATCTTGTCCCCAACGAGACCAACTACGGGTATCGTGAAAAGTTGGAAGAGCGCCTGCTTCCGGTTCCCGATCCTTTCAACGGTTACTCGGTGGCGTATGTCAGCTATGATCTGACCGATATGGTGGTTGAAGGATGCAATGCCGTGGGCGCCATACTGGGCAACGGTTACTATGACCTCGTATTCCGCCGCTTTGTGATGGGATACGGCGTGCCCAAGTTCTTCGGGCAGATTCTGGTGAGATATGAAGACGGCACCACCGATTTGATCGCCACTGATACATCCTGGAAGATCGAAAAGAGCGCCATTGTCTATGACCAGCTCTATTTCGGTGAAATTTACGACGCACGAAGGGAGCACGAGGGATGGTGCCGGCCCGGCTACGACGATTCTTCCTGGGCTTCCGTTGTAGAGAAGAGAGCCCCGGAGGGGGAACTTGTTGCGCAGATGGGGCTGCCGGACCGCATTACCGGAACGTGGGCTCCCACAAAGATAGAGAAGGTGGATTCTACCGGTGCTTTCATCGTTACTTTTCCTGAGTATATTTCCGGATGGGTCTCTCTCAAAGACCTCGACCTTGAAGAGGGACAGAAGGTGACGGTATACAATCTTACTGAAGATTACAATGCTGCAGAAAAGGCGGT
>CACYEB010000127.1 GCA_902773305.1 uncultured Bacteroidia bacterium | reverse complement strand
TATGCGGCACTGCCCCTTCTCTCCCTTGAAAGAAGCCTTCCAGTCTCCTGTCCAGCCTATCGAAAATACCACTCCGCAATCGGCCCCGAGGGCGGTGATGTTGAAGAACGGCAGCGAGACATAGTCTGAAGAGCGGCCGCGCATAGTTTCCAGCTCTATGTCCTGCCCCTCGCCCAGCGGCTCCTCTATTATGGAAAAGTCTTCGACCTCGGCGTCACTGCCTTTGCATCGGCGCATCGCATAGGCGGTGGCGCCCTTTTCCCTGATGATGAAATCGGCCGTATTGACATTGCTTATCCTTCCCGTCTTGCCGCTGCCGGTATTTTCGAAGCGAAGCACCCACTCGGCTGCCCCGGAGTCTGCAAAACCGGTGACGGTGGCCGTGACCTTGAGGCCGCCCTTGCGGTCCAGGTAACTGATGTCATAGCTCACCGCGCCCGGCTTCGGAGCAGCAAGCTTGCTTTTGGAGTATTCCCACCCCTTGATAAACTTTTCGCTGGGGACGCCGTCCAGGGTAAAGGAAAACGGCGGCACCTTGCCCTTGGCAAAGGTGTTTGCAATCCACTTGTCGGGATTCTCTATCCCCTTGCGCTCTGCGATTGTCTGTGCCTGGGCCTGAAGTGCAAGCGCCAGGGCAAAGACGGTGATGATATATCTAATTCCTTTCATATCTGTAAAGTATCGATCCGGGGGCCTCTTCAAGCGTCATCGTAAAGCCCCTGGCCAGGTCGGCACCCATAACGTCCAGCCGGTCGCCGGTGTTGCAATTTACCAGCAGATACCTGACAGAAGGCTCTATGTTGCACAAATCCACCTTATAAGAAGCCTCGCTGCAGCAGGGGCGGCGGAAGGCGAAGACATAGCCGGTATGGGTCCCGGGGTCGTCCAGCTGATATGCCAGCCACCGGTCGGGGGCGGTTACGTCGCCAATGCCGCTCAGCGGATAGAAATCCTTTAGGAAATAGCCGCGCACCGCCTTGAACTCGTCATAGACCCGGCGGATGGCGGCGGCGTCATATCCTCCCTGCAGCACCGGAATGTGCGCTACCATAGCGCTGCTATAACCGCTGCGGGAGGTATAGAAGTCGGTGTTGTAGCAGGCGGTCCCGCTCTGGGGCAGGAACATATTTATGGCGTAGGTCTGGCACTGGTAGCCCAGCGGCTCTCCGTAGCCGTAGTCGGTGCGCCACAGGGGGACGGAGCGGGAAATGGTTTCCAGGTCGATACGGCGGCCGCCCGAAGCGCAGTTGTCTATCCGCAGGCCGGGAAACCGCTCCAGCAGATAATCCCAATACTTGTACAGGCCCTCTATATACTTCATCTCGGTAACGCCGCGGCGATCACGCCCGTCGGCGGCGGCCCAGTAGAGATCCACAAAATCGAGATTGAAGTCCTGACGATAGAAGTCTATGCCGTTGATTTCCATCAGGTCTCCGATATACTTGCACAGATATTCCCGCGCCTCGTCGTCCGCCAGGTTGAACACCATCCGCTCCCGGTCGGGAAGGCGGAGCCTGTAGGCTTCTATGAAGTCCTCTGCCAGGCTGTCCGAAAGCTTATAGACCTCCTTTACCAGTGGCAAGTCGTCCGGTTTGAGACGCAGCATATACCCGGGATGCTCCGTGGCGAACTTGCTGCCCAGGGTCACCCTTTCGGGCTCGAACCATACCATAAACCCGGCGCCGTAGCTGTGCATCAGGTTGGACATATTGACAAAGCCGTCGGGATAGCGTTCGCGGTCCACCACCCAGGTGCCGACTGCCGGCCAGCCGAACTGCCCGTTGAAGACGGGGCCTGTCGGGGGTTCGTACCATCCGGCATCCAGCCAGAAGACATCGGGCATAATGCCCAGCTGACGGTGGCGCTGCACGATGCCGCGCGCCAGAAGATCGGTCAGGCAGGTATATTCGTTGCACGGAGCCGGATCACCGTAGTCCAGGCCGGCGCAGAGCGGCGTCCAGGGTTTTCCGTCCACCTTGTGGCTGTGATGAGCCATCACGTGGCGGCGGAAAGCGTTGTGTCCGGCCATCAGGCCGCTGCCTTTCCAGAACAACACCGAGGCCAGCGGAGTACGGACATCTTCGCCCGGCTCCAGATAAAAGCAGGCATCCTTGAGGCCGCTCTCTACCCTGCACTGCCCCTTTGCACCCGAGAATACGGCCCGCCAGTTGCCGGTCCAGCCGATGGAATATACAGCACCGCAGCCGGCCCCCACCGCCGTCAGGTTGAAGAAAGGCATCGAGATGATGTCGGAAGAGCGGCCGCCGCGGGTGGCAAGGCTCACGCGCTCACCCTCGCCCAGCGACTCCTCCACGACTTCGAAATCGTGGATGTCGGCATTGCTGCCGCGAAGGCGGCGCAACCGGTAAGCCGACGCCCCTTTGTCCCGAAGCGTAAAATCGGCCACGTTGACATCGCTTATGCGGCCGGTATTGCCGCTGCCTTCGTTGCTGAAACGCAACAGCCACTCTATGGCGCCGGTGTCGGTGTAGCCGGTGACAACGGCCCTGACCTTAAGGCCGCTTTTGGGGTCCTTGTATATGATGCTGTACTGCACGGCGTCCCCGCCCTGTGCAGCGGTCTTGCTTATGGAATATTTCCAGCTGCGGATGAACCCTGCGCTGGGAGCCCCGTCCAGAGTGAACGAAAACGGAGGGACCGTGCCGCGGCCGAAGACGGTCCGGATCCACCTGTCGGGATCTTCTGTCCCCTTGCGGGACAGGGTTGCCTGAGCGTCGGCGCAGATTGCGGCCGCCAGGGCCAGAAATATTACGATTGCCCTTTTCATTCGTTGAAAGTCTTTATTACCACGGCGTCGTGGGCAGGGATGTTTATCGTCTCAAAGAAGCGGTGGTCTGCAGGAATACCCAGACAGTCAAAGACCTCTTTGGTTATGTTGAGCCTTACGTCCACCGGACGGTCTGCGAAATTGGCCACCACAAGGGCTCCCTTGCCATTGCAGCTCCGCATAAAGGCGAACTGCCTGCCGGGGTCGAAATGGTCGCTGGCGGGGTTGATCCACATCAGGTCGTACGTCTTGCCCCGGGCAAAGACGGGGTCGGAAGCCAGTGCAGTGAGTTCTTTGTAGCGCCCGTAAAGGTATTCGTCACGTTCGCCGCTCAGGGAGCAGTAGTCGAATATGGAGGTGCGCCCGTCGCGGCCGCTGTAGCCTTCTTCCTGCATCCCCCGCTCGCCATATTCCTGGCCGAAATAAATCATAAACGGGGCGGTGTTGAACAGCAGGGAAACCGTCAGCGGCGCCAGGCCCTTGCGGCCGTCGCCCAGGAAAAAGTCGCTTGCCAGGCGCTGCTCGTCGTGATTCTCCAGAAAGTTGAGCATCCGGGGCTGCATATCGCCCAGGAACTGCCACTCCTGGGTGAGCCAGTAGGCCGGGCGGTTGCCGGCACAAATCTCGCGCAGGGCATCGTAAAAGCCAGATTTATCGTAGAGATAGTCAAAGCCGGCATCGGCATAGCGGCGGTAGTTGCCCTTGTCATAGACCTCCGCTATGAAAAAGGTATCGGGATACTTGTGCCGCACCTGCGCGAACGCCCAGCGGAAAAAGTCGGCGGTGACCAGTTCCACCATATCGCAGCGGAAGCCGTCCACCCCTTTGCCGGCCCAGAACATCAACACGTCCAGCATTATGTTCCAAGTGTACTTGTTGTCGTAGTTGAGCTTGACGGTGTCGTACCAGTCGCACATTCCGGGTTCGGCCTCTCCGGGGCAGTTGCCCGTACCCAGCGCCGGACTCTCGCGGTAATCGGTTTCGAACGGAAGTCTCAGCGACTGGCCGTACAGGGTGTAGAAGTTTATCTTGGAAAAAGGTTTGCGGAACTGGCGGAACACGTGGTTGGGAACAAAGTCTATGACCACCTTCATTCCGGCCTTGTGGGTGCGCGCCGCCAGGGCCTCGAACTCTGCCAGCCCACGGGATGGCGCCGAAGCCAGCTCTGCCGCCACGTCAAAATAATCGGTGATGGCGTAAGGACTCCCCGCCTGCCCCTTCACCAGGTCGGGATGGCAGGGTTCCACCCCCTCGAAACGGGTTTTGGTGGCGTGGGCGATGATGCCGGTGTACCAGACGGCATCCACGTGCAAATCCGTCTTCAAGCCGGCAAGCACGCCGTCGGTGATATCGGCCATCTTGCCGCTGCCATTCTGCTCATAAGTACCCCCGGGCACCCACTCCCGCTGCCCGAACACCCTGGGCAGCACCTGATAAAGTATAAACTTGCTGTTCACAACTGCGCAAGATACTACATTTTTCGCGAAAATCCACTACCGGCCGCCTAACCTCATTGATGCTTCAAAAGGAAACATTCCCAGTATGAGGATATCAATATCCGTAGCGTTTGCGGTACCTGAGAATCAGGCCTGTTCCGAGTATCAGACAGCAAAGGTCGGCGGCATCCACGGCCAGCCAGATGCCATCGGGGCCAAGCAAGGCCGGAAGCAAGAACACGAACCCGAGTTCCAGCACCAGATTGCGGATAAATGACACCACCGCGGATACCCTGCCGTTGCCCAGGCCGGTGAACCAAGCCGAAAAGAACAGGTTGACGCCCGCTATCACAAAGCTGAGCATAGAGAGCCTCAAGGCGTGGGCAGAAAGGGTCGTCAGATTTTGATCGTAGCCGACAAACAATCTGGCTGCCGGTTCGGCAAAGATTTCTGCCAGCAGCGTCATCACCCCTCCGAAGGCAAGCAGCACCACCAGCGAATTACGCAGCAGGCTCCTGAGTTCGGCACGGTTGTCCGCCCCATAATTGAACCCGACAATCGGCGTCACCGCTATGTTATAACCGAAGAATACCGCGGCACACATATATCCGTAGTAGAGGATAATCGAATACGCAGCCACGCCGTTTTCACCCATCATCCTGAGCAGCTGAAGGTTATAACATATCGCCAGAATGTTGAAGGAGATGTTCCCCACATACTCCGAAAGGCCGTTGCCGCAGGCCTGCGCCAGCGGCTCGCGTTCAAAACCAAACCGTTTATGGCGGAGCGTGCCGGACAGCATCAGTTTCAAGGAACTGGTGTTATGTCGGGAAGAGAAATACCACAACGGGAAGAAACCGCCCACACCGCAGGCCACCATAGATGCCGCGGCGGC